>PXDL01000202.1 GCA_003566395.1 Balneolia bacterium
GGCTGTCATGCGGTAGAGGTAAATTCCGCTTGACAGGTTGGTGGCGTCAAAAGCAACAGTGTGTGCACCGGCACTCATGGTACCATTTGCCAGCGTAGCAACCCGCTGTCCCTGCATGTTGAATACTTCAAGAGTTACCTCTGAAGCTTCGGGCAGGTTGAAGCTGATATTAGTAGTCGGGTTGAACGGGTTCGGATAGTTTTGCTCAAGCGCGAAGTCCTTAACAGTTTCGGTAGGACCGGTGCTTGTAACAGGAACCATGATAAAGGTAGCTTCCCACACTTCATCGGCCTGACGGGTGTTTTCTTCACCGGCGGCGGCAAAAACGGTCCACTCTACGGTAATAGATTCGCCCGGCTCAACGCCCAGCCCCAGAAGGACTTCATAAACGGCAGATTCGGGAAGCGTAAGCGTAGTTGCTTCACCACCGTCGTCAGCAGGAAGTTCGAGAACGGGATCTTCAAAGCCGAAGCCCGGAAGGTTGGCAGCCCAAGAATAGGTCTGAGCATTTTCTGAAGCTTCCCATTCTATCTGAACCAGAGTGTCATCGCCTTCGCGAATCTCAATTTCAGCTTCATTCGGAGGAGAAAGAAGGGAAAAAGCACCAAGTTCTTCGGCAGCTTCGCCTACAGTACCATAAAGATTAAATGCAAGGTCGGTAGCAGGAAGGTCATCAAAAGCTACACTTGCCTGAGTCCAGGTAGTCGCACCTGATTCATAACCGTCACCCGGATTTCTCCAGTGAAATTCAGAAAGATTGTCTGACTGATGAACGCGGATGAACCAGTATCCGTCAGCGAAGAAATCCATGTGAGGAGCAAGAGAAACCCACCAAACACCGGTTCCAAGCTCCACAGTTTCAGGTAGCTCAACATATACACGGCCTTCAGCATCAGCTTCTGTAACTTCTACTTCGAAAAATTCGAAAGTTGGATCTTCTTCCGGGCTGTCAAGGTCGTCTGCGTAGAAATTAACGTTAGCGAAAAACGGAAAATTAATGAGTTCACCGTAGAAGCCGAAAAATTCAACACCAGTAATTTCCCAAACTTCCCCTTCAGGTACTTCAAAGTCATCAGAACCTTCTACAGCCCAAAACTCTGTTTCATCAAGGTCATAAATACCGATGATTCCATTGTCTGTTGGGTTGGAGGATTGGTCCCAAAGAACATCCTGCATAAGATTTGCATTATTAAAGACAGGAGCTGTCTCAGAGGTACTTTGCATCGCTTTCTGTGCAAATGCACTGCTAAAGCATGCAACTGCAAAGATAAGCGTGAAAACGATTGTTTTGTAATTAAACATCATATGTAGGTTTATTTATAGTTGTTATGTAATGTTGCGGTAACATTCCAAATGAATGTAGCTTAACAAGTCCGAAAACGCAAGTAGATAAGCAATTTAAGATACCATGCATTTCTTTAAGTTTGAGCGTTCGCAGAAACTGTAAATGCTGCTTACAGTATTTAATAGTAAGACAGTTGTTTCATTATCTGTTTGTCATTTAAAAACAATTATTTAGGTGTATTATACACATATTTCCTTACGATACCGGAACTTGGTTCTGTTAGTTTCTCCATAATGTAAAAGTTTTTTTGCCCCGGCTGAGTCTAAATGGAAAATGGTGGAAACTAAGCGTCAGGATTTAATTCACTCCGCGTAAAACGAGATTTAAATCATTGATCAGGTAGTTTCGGGATGCTTGCGTCGCTCTGTTATTCAAGCAGTCTTGAAGTAATCAGGTAGTCTGCCGTCGAGCGGTTACAGGCTACCGGAATATTATAGTAAACAGCAAGCCTGAGCAGCGCCTTCACATCCACATCATGAGGCTGTGCTTGCAGAGGATCCCAGAAGAAAATCAGAAAATCTATCTCTCCGTCACTGATTTTGGCTCCAACCTGCTGATCACCCCCAAGCGGACCGCTCTTAAAACAATGAATATCCAGGCCCACTTCCTTATTTATTAAAGAACCGGTCGTGCCGGTGCCGAAAAGAGATTGTCTGCCGAGAATCTTTTTATTGTGGGTAGCCCATTCCACCATCTCACTTTTTTTTGAATCATGGGCGATAAGAGCAAGTTTGCGCGGCTCGCTGCTAAGCGGCTTCGGGTCGTAGGTTTCATCCGGTTTTGGTGATTTGGTACTCATAGCTTATATCTTTTTAAAGGTGGATAAATTTTACCGACATAGTTATGGAAAGTTGTCAATGTGTAGTTTTTCTCAAGTTTAATGGTAATCCGGCAATCCTGAATATAAGAAATTAGAAGGCCGCCAAGCCTTTTTTAAGTCTCTTCGGCCTTTATTATTTTAATAAGAGGTTCTTGCCAGGTTTTTAATAATCCAGCACCAACCCAATCTTATATGATAAAGCACTACTCGCAAAAGGCCGTACGGTGCGTTTTGAACGGCGCATGTATCCCGCTTATCCTTCTATTGGGGCCGTTTACACATCTACACGCCCAGCAAATCATTCTTGATGAAGACTTTGAAGACGGGGATTTTACCGTAAATCCGGAGTGGGTAGGTGACCTGGACGACTGGATCATTGTTGAGGAAAACGGAAACAACCTCTTGCGCCTCGATGCTGAAGAGGCCGGTCAGTCGCACCTGAGCACCGGTTCGGTTGCCAACTACGGCGAATGGGAATTTACGACCCGCCTCGACTTTTTCCCGACATCCAACCAAAACAGAGCCCACGTTTTTTTGATATCCGACCGTTCCGACACGGGTGATCAGCCCAGCGGATACGCCGTACGCATAGGGGAAAGCGGCAGCAACAAGTTTTTCCGAATTGTCCGGTTTGATGAGGGGGAAAGCACCGTGCTTGTAACCGGTGAAACGCTCATTGAGGAAAATATCACCTACCGGGTGCGTGTAGTCCGGGATACCGACGGGGAATGGTCGCTTTTTGTGGCCGAAGGCGCCGA
>PXDL01000513.1 GCA_003566395.1 Balneolia bacterium
CTGATAGAGATTACCAGTTTTAGATGCTGTTTTGATTCCGCTCCAAAGCAACCTTCGTCCCACATTCATTTTTTTGGAAACACTGTAGTTTTAAAATTCCCCCTAAGTATTAAAAATATATTAGCTTAAAGTTCTACTTTGAAGGAGGATTCAGGAGGATGGAACCGGAAAGGGTCTCAGCTGAAAAGTACGAAAAGAACTCGGTTATAGGGTGCCGAGACGAAACTAAAATATTGGCATTTATAGACTTACGGTGTGGGCCACCCCTGCGCCTCCTTCGAATGTGGAAAATACGGCATCGTGGGTTGATTACGAGTAAAATTAAGGGTTTTGATGCTTTTAGATATTCTTTAAGCCGATAAAGGCGTCACTTTCTCTCTGAAAACTCAGTTATTAATAATATCGCATAAGTTGCTGTAAATATTTTTTTACGGGTGTTTTTTTCTAAGGGGAATCAGAAGCTAAATTCCAGCATGAGCACCTTTTTCATCCTATTTTACAGCAAAGCCCCGACTCCCGGTTTTAACGCCATAATTCATAACCTAAAAAAAATATCATTTCGCTTGAATTCGAACGAATTTACCAATAGCTTTGAAGCTTAGATAATTAACAACTAACATGTTTCGAGTATTTATTTTGCTCGATCAATGAACTCTGTATTATATTATCCTTCAACTGGATTGATTGACCGAAATCCTACCGGTTACCTGCGTGCTTGACTCTTTAATTACCTCGAAAACCCGAATTCGGTTGCTGGTGAAATTTTTCAGCAATCCGGATACCCGTGCGTATTTGCGGGAAATTGCCAAAGAATTTGGAGAATCTACGAATGCTGTCCGGGTGGAATTGAACCGCCTGAGCGAAGCCAAAATACTCAGCAGCACACCCAAAGGACGGACTATACAGTACAGCGCAAATCAATCCCATCCCCTATTTGCCGATATCCGCCAGATAGTAAATAAATATCTCGGCCTTGATAAAATAGCTGAGAATATTGCTGCGAGTCTCGGTCATGTAGATCAGGCGTTGGTAGTAGGTGATTATGCGCGGGGACTGGACTCCGGAATCATAGATCTGGTGCTTGTAGGCGAAGATGTGGATCACAAAAAATTAAACGCTCTCTGTGAAAAGGTTGAAGCCCTGATCCACCGGAAAATCAGAACCTTGGTGCTTACGCCGGTTGAGTTTAAACATATTCAGGAAGGACTTTCGTCCCAAAGCACATTACATGAGCAGTTCAGAGCCCCTATAGTGCTTTACTGAAAGCCCGGCCGGTGCTTTAACCGGCTTTTGAAAAACATTTACTGGCTTTAAAACGACGAGAACCCCGATTATGGGACTCACGGAAGCGAAGCTGTATTCATTATCAGTACATTTCAGAATAAAAGTATTAAATCATGATTAAAACTATTACCTGCATAGGTGCCGGATATGTCGGCGGTCCGACTATGGCTGTGATGGCCCTGAAAAACCCCGGTATCAAATTCCATATTGTTGATATTAATCAGGCCCGTATAGATGCCTGGATGAGCGATGATCTTCCGATCTATGAGCCCGGACTTGATGAGGTTGTAAAGCAAACGAGAGGGAAGAATCTCTTCTTTTCCACGGATGTTGCCGGAGCAATTAAGGAAGGGAACATGATTTTTATTTCGGTCAACACGCCTACTAAAAAGTATGGAGTCGGCAAAGGAAGGGCGGCCGACCTCAAGTTTGTTGAGCTGTGTGCCCGCCAAATTGCCCAATTTGCCGAGGAAGATAAAATAGTGGTGGAAAAATCCACGCTTCCGGTACGAACAGCTCAATCGATTAAAAAAATTCTTTCATCAACAAGCAACGGTCACTCCTTTCAGGTACTGTCAAATCCTGAATTTCTGGCCGAGGGCACGGCTATCGACGACTTGATGAAACCTGATCGGGTACTTATCGGTGGTGATCAGAATGAAAAAGGGCAGAAAGCTATCAGTGAACTGGTGAATGTGTATAGCTCATGGGTTCCCCGTGAAAATATTATAACCACCAATATTTGGTCTTCAGAACTTTCCAAACTTACCGCCAACGCGTTTTTAGCTCAGCGGATCTCAAGCGTGAACGCTATTTCAGCGCTGTGTGAAGCTACAGGCGCAGACGTTGAGGAAGTGGCCTACGCGATTGGTACCGACAGCCGTATCGGACCGAAATTCCTGAAATCATCGGTGGGATTCGGCGGGTCCTGTTTCCAGAAAGACATTCTGAATCTGGTTTATCTGTGTGAATTCTTCGGATTGCACGAAGTGGCCCGCTATTGGGAGCAGGTGGTAAGTATGAACGATTACCAGAAAACCCGTTTCGCCTCAAAAATTATAACGACGCTGTTCAATACTGTTTCCGGAAAGAAAATTGCGTTTCTCGGATGGGCTTTCAAAAAAGACACCAACGATACACGCGAGTCGGCTGCCATTTATGTAGCCGATCAGCTGATGAATGACGAGGCTGATATATCCGTCTATGATCCTCAGGTTGAGGAGGCGCGGATGTATAAGGATATGGAAGAGCTGGAGACCCGCACCATGGATCGCAACAAAAAACAGCTTTCCATGACCGAAGATCCCTATGAGGCGTGCAAAGATGCTCATGCCATTGCCGTGCTGACCGAGTGGGATGAATTTAAAGACCTCGACTGGCAACGAATCTACGCCAACATGAAAAAACCGGCCTTTTTATTCGACGGAAGATTGATTCTGGACCGGAAGGCATTATCAGATATCGGTTTCGAAGTATATACCATCGGCAAGGGATAACTCACCAATCTTATACGCAGATTTCACGGATAAGAAATCAATTACACAGATTATGTTGAATTGATTTGATCTATGAAAAACTAACATACGATCTGAATGCAGTTTTTTTTGCTATCCATAATGAATTAGGCAATGGCTTTA
>PXDL01000462.1 GCA_003566395.1 Balneolia bacterium
AGGCGAAGAAATTCACCAAATATTAAAAATACGAGTGCTCAAATATAAGAAGCCGCTGAAACACCCTTTTGGAAAATATCCGGGATTATCGTCCATGAGAAGAAATGAAGTTCATTATCTTTAGCGATTCAAATAAAGAATCAGCATGAGCCTGAACATCACAAATGAGTGAACCTCGTCCCTTTATTGATGCCGTAGACAACCGCTTGGTTTCGGGATTTTTCTACCGTTTCAGCCGGTTTCTTGCGAAGCGTACATTTAAGCAGGTGTGGATTCAAAACGAATACGGAAAGCCGTCGGCGGAGCGCAGCACGCTGTACTTCGGGAATCACAACTCCTGGTGGGACGCCCTCACTCCGTTGATACTCAACAATGCTGTGTTTCATCAGCGTCCGAGAGCGGTAATGGAATGGGAGCAAGTTCAGCGATACGGATTTTTCCGCCGCATCGGATGTTTTTCGATCGACCGCTCCGATCCACGCTCAGCCCTCAAATCCCTGCTACACGGCGTAAACTGGCTCAACGAAGAAGGCGGACGCTCGCTCTTTTTCTATCCTGAAGGAAAAATTACACATCCGCAGCTGTCAACTCTCCAGTTCGAAACCGGCATCGGCTGGATGACCCAAAAACTGGAACCACACGTCGACCTTGTGCCGCTTGTCCAGCACTCACACGCTATGCATCACCACAAACCATCGCTTTTCATCGGAATCGGCAAACCCGTAGAGACCGATCGCTCAGCCGGAAAAAAAGAAATCACGCAGCGACTGAAAGAAATTACTGAGTCAAATCTCGGTGAACTGAGAGAGCTTGCATCGCCCAAGACTCCGGAGCTGGAGATTTTACTTTAGGGAATTGTGAATTGGTGTCAATGAGCAATTACCAATAACCAATGAGGGTTGAAATGTTGAAGTTTTAAAGGTGTCCATTGAGATATCATAGCAATAATGAATTTATCCTCAGTGATTATACCGGCAAAATTAGCTTTAATGCATAAGCCCAAACAAAAACGTATTTTCAACTATCATTAAGCCCGATTACACATGACCTTGAAGGTCTGCAATAAAGGAAAAACCAATGTCCGACTCCACAACCATGATTCCCCTCAACTTCAACTATTATCCTGAAGCAGAAATGCTGGCCAGGTCTGAGGCGTATTACGAGCATATGCGAACCCGGAGAAGTGTCCGGCATTTTGATGAATCTGATTTTCCGGAAGAAATCCTTCATAATGCCATCCGTACGGCCGGAAGCGCACCGTCGGGGGCGAACAAGCAGCCCTGGCATTTTTGTGTGATAAAAGACATGGAACTCAAAAAGAAAATCCGTGAAGCTGTTGAGCAGGAAGAACGGGAAAATTACGAGCGACGTTTTTCCCAGGAGATGAAAAACGATATCGCTACTTTCGAGACTGATTTCAACAAGCCGCACATCACCACGGCGCCGTATTTGATTGTGGTGTTTAAAGAAAATTTTCGGGTGGTTGAGGGTATCCGCAGAAAAAACTACTATGTTAACGAGTCGGTCGGAATCGCCTGCGGAATGCTGATTTCCGCGCTTCATCAGGCCGGACTGGCCACATTAACCCACACGCCGAATCCGATGAAGTTTCTCAATGAAATGCTCGGCAGGCCGGCGAATGAAACGCCGGTGATGGTTTTGCCTGTAGGCTTGCCTTCATCCGACGCCAAAGTGCCCGACAACCGGCGAAAATCACTTGATGAAATCATCTCCGTATTCTGAACCTAAACCACTGCTGCCATGCCTAAATCTGCTTTAGTTATCGGTGCCACCGGACTTATCGGCTCTCATCTTTTAGAAGAGCTGCTTGAAAATGAATTGTATGAAAAGGTGGTCGTAATCGGCCGCCGGAGTACAGGTGTGAGGCATCCCAAACTGGTGGAACACATTTTTGACCTTTCGGAAATGGATCGTCACGCTGAGCTTTTCAGGGCGGACTCATTTTTTTGCTGCATGGGCACCACCATCGCCAAAGCCGGCTCTCGTGACGACTTTCGGGAGATTGACTACAAAATTCCCGTGAAAGCGGCGATTCTCACTAAACAAAATGGTGGCAGTTCAGCTTATCTGGTTTCCTCAATTGGCGCCTCGGCGTCTTCGCGCGTGTTTTATCTCAGGGTGAAGGGTGAAACCGAGGACGCAATGGCCGAAGTCGGTTTTCAGCGAACGCTGGTGTTTCGCCCCGCGGGACTGCTCGGAAAACGAAACGAATTTCGTCTCAAGGAGAAAATCGGCATCGGCGCCATGAACCTGCTTTCTCCTCTTATGGTCGGCCCGCTCCGGAAAAATCGTCCGATTAAAGCCGAATGCGTCGCATCTGTGATGGCAAATCTGCCGTCGGAAAACATCAAAGGGAAAAGAATCTACGAATCCGACGAAATTCAGCAGCTTTACAACAGCATGAATGCAAAAGAAGGCTGACCGCCCATCCTTCAGGCAGTCAACCTTCCTTTGTTTTATCAGCAGAAATTTTGCGCCGAACTATTTCATTATTTCGAGACTATCATTCGTGCTCGTTACACACGAAATCCCTTTCTGAAGTAGCCGGTTTTATAAAAACGGCTGCCGTGTGTGCAGGAAGCTCAGCAGTGCCATTTTCTGAAATGCCGGCCTGTACTGCCTGCGGATCGGCTCCGTTTGCCAGAATCGGATGCAATCTCATTCCGGAAAGGCCGGTTTCGTATGTTCGCGGCTCGTTATCAGCATTGAACAGCACCAAAATACCGTCCAGCTCAGGATCAATTACATCACCCGCGCAGGCGCCGTCGGAAATTGTCATTGCCATTATTCCGGGCTGCTGATCCGGGCCGGTGTTGTGGAAAGCCACGCGCTTGTTTATCAACTCAGCTGAGTCAAGACGGAACAAAGGCGAGCTGTAGCGGACACGTAGCTGAT
>PXDL01000581.1 GCA_003566395.1 Balneolia bacterium
GTGCCCGTATTTCTGTTTGGTCGATACGCGCATTAATGAGCTGAATTTCGGCTTTCACAACATTGAGTTCATTCAGAGCCGTATCATATTCGGCCTGAGCCGTGGCGTTTCGGTCGATCAGGCTGGCCATCCGCTCTTCGCGGATTTGTGCGAGGTTTTTGCGGTACTCGGCGCGCATCAGTTCGGCCTGAAGCTCGGAATCATTCATTTTCACAAGCAAATCACCTTCACTTACCACGTCTCCTTCCCGAAAGTAGATAGCGGTTACACGTCCCGAAACCTCCGGTTGAAGCGTAACTTCTTCATCGGCCAGGACGGTTCCGGTTGCGAACACGCGGTTTTCGAACGGCTGGGATTCAACCACAACGGCCCGTACTGCCAACCTTCGGTCGTCTTGCTGAGCAACGGCCTGCCCGGTGGTTTCTTCGTTACCGGAACTTCCGTCGGATAAGCGGGGAATTACGATCATCGCAGCCAACAACAGTACAACTACCGCAACGATCCCATATTTAAGGGATGATTTCATGAATCAGTAATACATCGATTAGAAAAAACCTGCACACAGAGGGTGTGCATATGCAAAGGGTCAAACAACAAAGATGGGAAGATTGTTATCAAATCGTTGTAAAAAGATGTAGGTGAAGGATTAAGTCTTCCAATCGATGATATCGGAGAAATGAACCAGTTTATGATTGGCATTGATAAGGTCTGAGGCATCGGATTAACTCATCACGCTGAGTTTGGTCCGGGCTTATTCCTGTCATAAAAAAGGGGTCTTATCAGGATCAACTAAAACCGCGGCACCTCCGGGTCATGCAACCGCGCCCCGGCGTGGTAGATGCCCAGATTGCCCTTGGATTCTAAAAAATGTCCGGTATACTTTTGGTCATCGTGGGGGTTGGCAGAGTTGGAGCTGCGGCCGGCTTTAAACATCCCGACAATTTCTGTGGCTGTATTGTTTATAATACGATAGGAATTCTTCACCGTGTCCAGTTTTCGATTTTCAAATGGGAAACCCTTCTGAACTCTCTTTCATTATTTGTCACCAGGGTAGCATTAAGTGCGATTGCTTGTGAAGCAATTAGCAAATCCATAGCGCCTATCGGTGTACCGTTTTTCTCAAGCCTTGTCCGGATTTTTGCATATTCAGCTGCACAAGCCGAAGTAAAAGGCTCTATTTCAAATGGCAATAAAAATCGCTGTAAGGTAAAAAGATTTTTTTGAGGGAAACTACTTTTTTCAGCTCCGAACCGAAGCTCTGCCTCTGTAATTACTGAAATGCTAACCTCGCCTATGTTTACTGATTTCAGACGCTCTCTAACGCCAGCCGTACTGTTTTTGATGATGTAGATGCAGATATTAGTATCCAGCATATACATAATCTTAGCCAAGCTCCGCTCTTTTATCTATAGCTGGCTGCTTACGCTTTTGCAGGAAATCATCCGAAAAATCCGATGCAGCATCCAGCATATCCGACCACGGATCGTTCACAGGAATCAGGTAAACGATATTGCCGGCTTTTTTGAGGACATAACGGTCATCTTCCAGCTGAAGATCATCAGGCAGCTGAAACGTGCGTTTCCCATTTCTTTTTTGTATCCGGATGGTAGTTGACATGACGATATTTCCCTGTTTGTTTTATTGAAGCTAAATTCGATAATACCTTTTTGAATGCATAGAAGCAATGTACTTCAATTGTTAACGCAAGGACAGGATTGTCAATTATGCAGTAAAAGTTTCGTTGTCCGGGCGGTAGTATTTGGCGGTGCGCTGGCCGGAGCTTGTCCTGAGCCTGCCTTCAGGCGTTGCCGAAGGATCGTCGTGGGAGTACCGATGAAAGCCGGAATCGGTGGCGATCAGGTGGGAAGTGAAGAAAACCGGTATGTCTGCCGATGAAATATTCTATCGGTTAACGGTTTGTTTTTTTTGGCGTTACATTTTCGGTAGTATAAGTTTATGGCTTTAATAATCCCATTTTTAGAAAGGACGCAGATGAACACGACATCGGTGTTTTCCTCGGCAAAACTACCTTCATGGTATTCTTCTTGATCTGGGTCCGCTGGACCATCCCGGGATTCAAATTTAATCAGCTCATTGAGCCTCGGATGGTTAAAAATGCTGCCTCTGGCAATTCTCAACTTTATCGTTATCGCCTTCTTCCTGCTTCTGATCGACGCCTACGCAGGAGAAGATTAGCTTTCACATCCGGATTTAATTCAAATCAAGCGGGAGGATTTATTCTCCCTCTTTTTTTTGGGGATGTGGATTATTGTGTTGGTTGAAATGGTCGGTTTTGGGTTAAAACGTAAATCCCTTAATATATCCATAATGCTTAAGCAAAAAATACAGACCGATTAAAATTTGTGCACCGGAAACCGTATATCCGATGCGTTTGTTCTTTTGAGTACCTGCTTTATCCTCTTCGCTCAGTTCATCAAAAGATGTATCATCAGTAGACTTTTCAATGCGAAAAACCACAAATCCGATTGCCCCCATAATCAAAAAAAATGCGGCAACTGTAAAGTCTGTTATGTTTATAAAATCGAGTGAAATCATTGTATTTATTCGAGATTTAGTATGAACAATGCTAAACCTAATACAAAAAGTAATGAAAGCCCAATATAGGCATATTGGCTATAGTCTCTCCTTCTTTCCTGTACGGTTAAATTAGGAGTTTTGTACAACTCTTTTGTCTTTTCATATTGCCATTTTGCAAGTGCCACAGCACCTATACAAAGCATGATTCCGGTTGTCTGGGCTATCAAGGTTACCCATTTATCAGGCAGAATATCAAGTATGTCAATGATTGTAAGTATGATTCCCAACATGGTAAAATAGTATCCAAAATATCTTGTGCTAAAACCATATCCAAAATCGTCATCGTTACTTTCTGCATTCCAAAAGTACCACGCAA
>PXDL01000045.1 GCA_003566395.1 Balneolia bacterium
AACCGATGAAACCGATATGCTGGATGGATTGCTCCTGGCCGGCGGGGTTATCCTGCTTGATCTTATACTGCTTGAACTATTGCAGGGCTTCAAAAAAGAAAGCGATTATAAAACTGCGCGCCGGTTGTTAATGGCTTTACCGACAGAACAGGCGTTGAACCGGCAATCGGCCCTTACGGCGGCAGACCATTGCAGGTTACTACGGAAAAAAGACATCACAATCCGTGCCACAGCTGATATGATTATTGCAACCTGGTGCATTAACCGTGGAATACCGTTGCTGTATAAGGATTGTGATTTCGTCGCAATCCGTACCCACCTGTCACTTCAAAACGCATTGATGGTATGAGCTTGATCTGCCTCATTTCCGGTCAGCTGATGCCCAATCTTTTTTCGGTTGTGTTGCTGAAACCGGAAGAGGTAATTCTGGTTCACACCGTCGACTCGAAAGAGGAGGCGCTTTACTTTTCCGCGTTTATCAAAAAGCAGAAATACGGGGTAGCGAAAACCAGGCTGATTGAGGTTAAACCGTTTAATCCTGAGGAAATAAGGCAATCAGCATCGGAGCTTTTGGAAAGTATTGCTCGGGAAGGGCTTAATCTGAATTCCTGTATCCTGAACTACACCGCAGGTACCAAACCCATGTCTATAGAGTTTGTGTCCGTATTTAAAGAAGCGGGGGCCAGGCTCCTGTATATCGATACGCAGCAGGAAACATGCTGGTGGACTACCGGCAATAAAATTGAGCAGGAGCCTTTGCATGTAAGGCTCAATGTGCCGGAAGTTTTTGCACTTGGGCGGGGTATAATTCTGGGGCACGAGCAGGATGCAGTAGTTGATACACTTAAGGAATTAACCGCATATCTCTACGAAAAAAGAACAGGTCCTGACTTTTGGGATAGCAGGCTTGGAAAATGGATAGCAGAAAGTGTGAGGCTTCAGAAGGAGATCTCAGGCTGGAATAAAGCAGATAAGCTGGCGAGCTGGGCTTCCGGACTCAGCGTTGATGAGCTTAACATACAGCCGGATCCGGCTAAAACTACGCATCTGCATGTGAGCTTTGCCGGAACAGATTTCCAATACAAAAAGAAAGAATTCTGGTTGACGTATTTCACCGGTGGATGGTTTGAGCAGTATGTTTATTCGCTGATTAAAGATACAGGTGCTTATGATGATGTACGCTGCAACATCAGGCTAAAAACCAAAGATGACGACAACCCGCAGCTAAAAAATGAAATGGATGTGGTTGCCGTAAAAAACGGAATTCCTGTTTTTGTTGAATGCAAAACGGGCCTGGTAAATCAAAAAAGTGTTACGAACCTGAAAACGGTAACAGAAACTTACGGCGGCCGGTATGGAGAAGCCGTTCTGGTATGCCTCAGCACGGAGATTGCCCCTGCTGTGCTTGAAAGGATTACTGAAAACGGAATTCAGCTGTTTAGCGGCCCCGGCCAAATACAGCGTGAATTACCTGCGCTTCATGAATATATGGTTGTTAAAAAATAAACAAATGGGAAAAATAGCGCTCTCTTTTCTTGGGACTGGACAATATGAGGAAACAACCTACCGCTTCGAAGGACAGGCCTATAAAACCCGATTCGTACAGACCGCCATACGGCGGCACTTTAAAGTGGAGCGGCATTTTGTATTCGTAACAAAAGCAGCACGCGCGAAACACTGCGAAAGCATTCTGCAGAACGGGTTCAAAAAAAGTGAGCTGATTGATGTTCCTGATGGAAGGTCGGAAGAAGAGCTGTGGGAGCTGTTCTCGAAAATCACGGATATCGTTCCTGAAGAGTCAGAGATTGTATTTGATGTAACCCACGGGTTTCGCATTCAGCCGATGCTGGCACTGGCCGTGATGGTGTATCTCAGGTTTCAAAAGCAGATAACCATTAGCCGGATATGCTACGGACTGTTCGAAAAAGGCGCTGCTGAAAATGAAATACTGGATGTAACTGCTTTTCTGGATGTAATCGACTGGTCGTTTGCTCTGCGCAGGTTTGGCGAAAAAGGAGATGCGGGAGAACTTGCCGACATCATGAGAAAATTCCATGTTAAGACGTATAAGGGTGATCAGAAGTATAAAGCGGTTTCACTTACAAACAGCGGATCAGCACTTAAATCCCTCATGGACAGCCTCTCTGTGGTAAGACCCGAAGAAGCGATGCACAAAGTTAATATTGTTGAGAAGCTAACAGCCCAAATCCAGCCGGACCTTGATCATATTTATGAGACTAAGCCACTTGTGCCCATTTTGGAATCGATAAAAAAGAATATTTCGGGCTGGAAAACCGAGCAGGGCGAAGATGGAAAGCCGGCGCTCTTTTCAGATTCGGGAATACGTGCTCAGCTGAATATGTGCAGGCATTATGTTAACGTTGGTATGCATCAGCAGTTTCTTACGCTTGCTAATGAACTTATAGTGAGTGCCGCGCTGGTACTTCATAAAGAAGACCCGGTGGACGAAAGTAAACGGAGCAGTGTTTCGTATCGCCTGCAGGGAATCGGCAGGAACAACCACATCGGCCCGGTGGAGCAATGGGAGCATGAAGCAGGAGGCTTACTGCGGTCCGTTGCTGATATCCGAAATGATGTAAACCATGCCGGTATGAGAAAAGACCCCAAACCGGCTAAAAGCCTGATCAGTGAAACCCACAAATTGATAGTGTTGCTGTCTGATTTTCTGAGTAAACACTTTGATCCGGGGATTCAAAGTACCGATACATCTCATGAATAAAGTTGTTTTCAATATTTCATTCAGGTACGGTTTAGTTGAGAGAACCTACCTGAGTACGTTTCAATAAATCAAATTTAATCATGATCGCAGCCAATTATACCGAACTATGAACCCGCCTGAAGGAGTATTTCGACCGCGTGGAAGCAAATAACGAGACACTAATC
>PXDL01000350.1 GCA_003566395.1 Balneolia bacterium
GATATTCATGAAATAACCTTTAAAATCTTAAAATAAACGTTATCAATATCGACTAGCCCGGGGAGCCAACTTTATTCCCTCTGGGGTCCTGTTGCGATCGTAGTTGTCCTGACCTAAGAGCGCCGGAATAGATCATTTTTGCCAATTCTCCTATGCCTCCGGCCTGAAGGCCGGGGCATGTTCACAATTGATCCTGCTTGTCCCGAGGGCAAGGCCCGAGGGGAGTCCCGCTTTAGGCGGGGCGAATGGGTTAATTTGTCTTTAAACGGGGATTGATCCTATTTCACCCCAAGGGATAAGGTTTCCAAGGGATCGTTTCTGAGCGGTGTTTCCACCAAATATAACGTAGGAATTTGAAGGTCTGTTCCCGGACAACTTGTTCCAGTAGGAAAGATCCTTGAAATACTCAATTGATGCCGTCTTACCAGCCTTTATCTCAAGGGGAATTAACTTGCCGGCTTTTTCGATAATAAGATCGACTTCCCTGCCAAGCTTGTCTCTCCAGAAGTAAAAATTCGGTTCAAGTCCCTGATTATATTTTGTTTTAATGAACTCGGATATGATGAAAGTTTCAAAAAGGTTCCCTTTTAAATGATAATTCGATACCTGTTTTTTATTCTCTATCCCCAGTAGGGACGAGGCCAGTCCGGTGTCATAAAAATAAAGTTTCGGCATTTTCACAAGACGCTTGCTGAAGTTCTTATAATGAGGACGGAGCAGGAACACTATAAAACTGGACTCAAGTATTGAGATCCAGGATTTTGCGGTGTTATGGGTTATGCCGCAATCATTTGCCAGTGAAGATAAATTGAGAAGTTGTCCGGTTCTCGAAGCGCACATTTTCAGAAAAGTCTGAAAGACCCCCAGATCGCTTATATTTTTGATCAAACGCAGGTCTCTTTCAACATAGGTTTGTGCATAATTTAAATACCAATCTCGAGGCTCAAGTTTTTTGTCGTAAATACGCGGATAGAGCCCTGTAAACAGATAGTCCTCATAGTTCTTATGAGAAAAAGCGGTTTTACTTAATTCAAACAAACTGAAAGGCAGGAGTTTTAAAATGACCGTTCTACCGGCTAATGTTTGAGATATGTTCTCATGAAGCAGGAAGTGTTGAGACCCTGTCAATATAAACATGCCCGGTTTATTGTTCTTGTCGACTAGTGTTTGAAGATAGGAAAATATTTTCGGGGTTCTTTGAACTTCATCTAATATGGCGCCCTTGGGATAATCAGAAAGAAAACCACGGGGATCAGAGATGGCATATTCCCTTAAGTCTGGTTCTTCAAGACTTACATAAGGTTTTTCAGGGAAGGCCATCTTAACAAGGGTTGTTTTCCCTGACTGAGGCGGCCCCACTACCGAGATAATCGGCGTGTTTTTAGCCGATGATTTAAGCTTTGTTAAGAGTGTGCGTTTTATCATAGTGCAAGTATGTATAATTTTGGACAATTTGTTAATACCAATTACAGTTTGTCCAATCAATCTCTATCTGGAATATCGCTCCCAATACTTAAATCTCTGTTATGTGTCGAGGCCGCCGATGCGTTATCATGTGTGCCGGGCGTGCGGGATGAAGTTTAAGAGTGTGGAGAGAGTAGACGATGGTTAATTAGATATTAGGCGCCACTTGCGTACTCCATTTTTAATTTCACTTCCAAATCAATTTAAATAGCCAGTCCAGATAAAGAGATGATATAATCATTATCAATGTTTATTTTGTTGGGGACATTGCTAAAGATCATGGTGAATTATAGCAAATAGTTTAATATGTCAGGGGGATTTGAAAAGGGGAAAGGCGTGCCAATGTTTAAAAAAATCAAATTGCTTTTTTCTGTTTTGCCGATGGTTTATAAAGTGTCTATTCGTAACATTCAGAGGAAAAAGTTTGAGTCTGAAGTTTTTATTTTGGAAAAGCTTATCGGTCGTCACGATGTTTGTTTGGATATCGGTGGCGCTTACGGGAGATACTCTTATCCGATGGCAAGACTTGCTAGAGAGGGAAGAATTTTAACTTTTGAACCTGGTCAGTATAGTTTTTATATTTTAAGCCTGGTGAAATTGATATTTCGCATGAAAAATGTTGAAATTATAAAAAAAGCCTTGGGTAAAGAAAATAAAAAATCATTTTTGATTTCTCCGATAAAAAGAAAGGAAAAAATAGGACATTCTTTATCCTATCTCAGCGATAAAGTTGTCCCTAGCGCAAAGTGCGAGCCCGTTGAAGTAACTACGATTGATGATGTCGTTAGAGAGCATAGTATAGACAGCCTCAACTTCATAAAATGTGATACGGAAGGCGCCGAAATGTTGGTATTATGGGGGGGGGTGCAGACTATAAAGAAATTCCGCCCTGTCATTCTTGCTGAGGTGGACGCAAAACACTTGAATAGATTTGGTAATTCTGTTCAGGAGGTTAAAGATTTCTTCAAAGGTCTTTCATATGATTTTTTTTGCTTGATAGATGGCAGGCTGTCTAAGATGGCTGATATAAAAGAAGATTCGAATTATTTTTTTATTCCTCAAGAAAAGAATCTTGATTTTTAGCCCCTGTTAGAATCGGACCAGGATATATGGGAGTATTTCAGGAAGTTTTTAGCCCTGTTTCTTTCCGATTCTGTTTTTATGGGGTATAATGGCTTAACATCTAGATCTGTAAGAAGGCCATGCGTAAGACCGGGAGAGGAACCGATCGATAAAATTAGAGATCAAATGAGGAAGTATGAAGATATTGAAAAATGTTATGACCGTTGGTGAATTAAGATCCATAGCTAAAGATACATTCGGAGATATGGTCAAGGCTGTTGTTGATGTCGACAGGAGGCTTGTCGCCGTGGACGGGGAACTCCATTCTGATCTTGAGGCTATCCTTTTGGAAAACGGGTCAGAGCAGAAA
>PXDL01000150.1 GCA_003566395.1 Balneolia bacterium
CCGGCAGAAACATCCGGACTATCCTTATGGCCATTCGGCACTTCGAAATAGAGCACACCGCCCGGTTTAAGAAGTCTGTCTGCGGTGTTAAAAAAAGCATCAATATCGTTAACGTGCTCTAACGAATGACTACCATAGATCAGGTCAAAGGTACCTTCAACATCGCTAATATCGCCGTTAGTAGTCCAGTCAAGGGGTAGATTCATTCCTCCCGGTTCTACATTTACTACATCTGCACCAATGGCTTGAAACAGAATTGACAAGCCCCCGTGCCCTGCTCCAAAATTCAAAACCCTTCGAAACGTTTTATCCGGAAACAGAGATTTGATCTCCATATAATGGCCCAGGTCCCTGAAGTGAAAAATCTGTTTGACTCCACCTCTTGCTTGCCAATAGGTACTCTCATAGAAGGTATCCAGTTCTTCTTTCGAGGGCATGGGTGAAAGCTTCCAAAAGCCGCATGTATCGAAAACAAGCTCTCTGTTTTGAAATACCGGGTGAACCGGCTTCTGGTGCTTTGTTTCGTTACCGGCATGCTGTACGACATACCTTAGCCGCTTAAGTACAGACTTGGGTAGTAGTGAGGCAACTTTGACTGATACTGATGTAATTGTTTTCATGGTTGAATAAGTAGATGTAATTAAAAGTCGCCACTATTTCCATGAAAATAAACATTATACCCATGGAATCTCTCAAAATAAATTAATTATGATTGCTCTTGATATGGGCCTTCCGCCATCCGAATCCTGTAGTTATGCACTTTATCCGGCTGAAAATCGTATTTTATACAATCCGTGAGAAAACGCCTGAACGCGTTTCAGGGTGGAACGGGTTAGATTGAACTAAAATAGTTTTCCATCAGCAGCACACGAATTCAAATTGCAACATCTCCGGCCTGAAAATTAAGGGCTACGATCTCAAACGAATACCGAATTATGGCAACGCCGGCTTTACAGGAAACAATTGACGAAGTAAAAGAAATTTTCAGAACCTATCTGAAGAGCAACGGGCACCGGCAAACCCCGGAACGCTTCATGGTGCTTGAGGAAATCTACAAGGCAGACGGCCATTTCGATGCCGACGATATGTTTTTCAAGATGAAAGATACCGGCTACCGTGTTTCCCGCGCCACCGTGTATAATACCCTCGATTTACTGGTAGAATGCGGATTGGTTCAGCGCCATCAGTTCCGCCAGAATCAGTCGTATTACGAGCGCGCGTATGCCTACCGACAGCACGATCATATGATTTGCGACGACTGCGGCGCCATTATTGAATTTTGTGATCCCCGCATTTTTGAAATCCAAAGCCTCATGCAGCGGCTGCACGGTTTCGACATTTCAGGTCATTCACTGCATTTCTACGGCCGCTGCAACGATCCTTCAACATGCAGCCGGAAATCCGACCTCAAGAAAAAAGAACACAGACAGGAATAAATCCGGCTTTGTCAGTGGGATGCAATCGTGGTTTGGCGGATAAATTTGTGCGCCGCCCATCTGGAACCGAAAAATCCGAGCATAAGCCCCGCCAAAATCATCATACCGGTAAGGTAATACCATCGACCGAACGGCCAGCTCATAACGCCCAGCTGCGGTAAATATCCGGGCAGCAGGTACTGGAAAATGATCCAAACGACGGCGCTCCCGACAACACCTGCTATAAGGCCCTGCAACATTCCCTCCACCATAAACGGGCGCTTGATAAACCCGTTTGTCGCCCCAACAAGCTTCATAGCTTTGATTAAATCCCGCTTGGCATAAATGGTGAGCCGTATGGTATTGAATACCAAAACCACGGCCGTAAGCCCGATAAATCCGCCCAGCAGCACGCCCCCTATCACAAAAAGCTGAAGGCGCTCTTCCAGAATTTCAAGTCCGCGCTGGTTGAATCGAACCTCTTCCACACCACGGTAGGCTTTCATTTCGTCAACCAGCGAAATAATCTGAGAAGCCTGCGCTTCTGCGCTTGTGCGGACCCTAAAACTTGCGGGCAAAAAGGCCACATCTCCCAAAAGATCACTTTCCGCCCCGAACTCTTCCCGGAACTGCTCCATAGCTTCCTCCTGACTGATATAACTTAGCTGCTCCACAATATCGCGCTCACCGAGCATGCGTTCCATCTCCCCTTTTCGGGCCTCGCTGATATCGGCCAGAAAAATCTCGATCTCCACATCCTGTTTCAGCGCCTGTGCCAGATCGTACGCATTCGTACTTACCCTGACCAACACCCCCAGTAGTACGATGGCGAG
The DNA here is from genome assembly GCA_003566395.1 of Balneolia bacterium. Taxonomy (GTDB): domain Bacteria; phylum Bacteroidota; class Rhodothermia; order Balneolales; family Cyclonatronaceae; genus Cyclonatronum. The sequence continues at coordinate 2,249 of PXDL01000150.1, forward strand.
CATCATTGCGGTAATGGATGAAAAAGCGGACAAGCGGGCGCGTTTGAAGCCGGCCACGCCCTCTTTTAACACGTAAGAAAAGCTCATGAACACAGATTATGGATGGGTGAAAAAATCCTTCTGAAATTAGGTAATGGAGGAGTCAAATTCAGCAGTAAGTTTTTAAGGGTGAAGGCCTCAGTTACGTAAAACCCATCGCAGCCCGATGCGGAACCTTCGCGGTGGCATAGGGTAGCGTGATGTTTCGAAATAGCCCGCCTGACCTACTCCGTCGAGTATATTTTCATAGGTCAGCAGCAGAATAAAACTCCTGATTCTGGCCGAAAGATGCAGATCAAGCCGGTAATAGGAAGGAATTGGGGCGTCAAGCGAGAGCGGGTCCCAGTAATCGGCTCCGGGATGATAGGTTGATGAATGGAAAGAATTGGGCGAAAAAGTGGCTACCGCGCCCATTTTGGCAAAGGTGGCAAAATCGAAGAAATAGTTTTTATAAAAGAAATAGGCCCGATTTGTGTTTCTGATACCGCTTTGGTCCAGAAAAACATTCTCCGGCCGTGACGAAGTGCTGAAATACTGTTGCACAGTTGCCGAAACGCCGGTCTCAAAAAATTCGGTATCAATTTCCGCGAACACTTCCCCGCCAAGCGATTGATAGGAATCAATATTGATGAAGGTCCCGGAGTCCGGTTCAATTACAATGGGTGAAATAAACTGCGACCCGTAAGCCTTCAAACCAAGCGAGCTGAATATGCCCGTCTGCCACGTCAGGCCGCCTTCCGCACGAATAATTTGCTCGTTGCTGATATCGGGATCTCCGATGAGTTCTTCGGATTCCCAATACATTTGCTGTATGGATGGTATTGCCTCACCCACCGCCAGAGACTGATACAGATTCAGCCCTCCGAATGGGAAGAAGTCGATACGGTATCCGGCTTCATAGCCCAAACGCCCGTCGCTTCGATAATCTGCATACGCCCACCCGCCCAGACGTACAAATTGAGCGGGATCAAGCCCGAGGCGGACTCCTCCCCGAAACTCTGTCCAGTTCGAAAGAGTCAAAGACATGCTCCGGTCTTCATCGGCACCGGTATATTTTGCGTGAATCAGCGGTTGAAATTCCACAACTCCGGTATTCAGGTGCGTATCTGCATAAATGCCGACTCCGAGAGTACGGTGCCGGGTGGTATCCACCGATGAACTAAAAAACCGCCGGTTTCGCTGGTGATAAATATGGATGCGGCTCTGCTGAGGCGAAAGTGAATCAGGGCGATGATAAAGAGAAGCCGAGATCAACGAATTTCTGTAGGTAGAGCTTCCGTTGGGTTCCACGGCAAGTGTGCTGAGCGGCTCGAAATCAAAAAACTCCGGATTTTCTATTTGGTAACCCAGCGACTCCTGAAGCTGCATATTGTTATAAAGCAGCCGCCCCTGCGCCGTCCAGTTTTCGTTGATGTAGTGCGTGTAATTCACCGAAGCCTGCCTTCCGTCGAGCCTGCTCCTGCGGTAGTCACCGTCGTCGTTATTTCCACGGTACGATAACTCCACATTTCCGGAGCGCCCGATATTCTGCGTCAGAATTACTTCTGCCCGGCGCACATTCCGTCGTGTATCCTCAAAGTTGATCCAGGTCAGGGGCGAATTCACATAATACCGCCGCAAACTGTATTCGGATGTATAGCGTATTCCCTGAGTGTGAACCTCATAAGAACGCATGCGGTCCAAAGGCAGCCAGTTGGAGTTAAGTGTGCCCGAAACCGGATCGTTTACCGGAATGCCTTCAAACGTAACATGCTGATGGCGCGGCTCTATTGCCCGGTAAATCATGGCGTCGTTCCGGCCGTGTGAGCCCAGTCTGTAGGAAATTGTTCCACGCTGCTGCTGCCTGCGTTCGGCCATATTGTACCACTGCTCCCATCGTAAAAGGCTGTCGTTCATAGCTTCGCTAAATCCTGTATTAAGCCTAAACTCCATAGGCGAAACGTGCGGCTGTTCGGCAGCGGCTTGTTCCGGATCCCACGGCTGCTGTCCCTGAAGCGTGTCCGCCGGAGCCAGCGTATCGGGTACTTCGGGAGCCGGAGGCGGAAGTTCCGTAGTGTCCGGCACTGCCTGAAAAAGCAGCATACTCATACAAATCAGGACGGCTGCTGTCATTTTGCTGAAATCACCTCTGCATCGTAGGGCAAGCGTTTAATTCCGGAGATGGTGCGGCGCAGCAGATCGAGGGCAACAAGTGCGGTACGTTCTTTATTCTGAATCCGGTCTTTGAAAAACTGCGCCTTCACCGCAAAATGGTGGTCTCTATCATAATAACCGAACCAGACCAGCCCCACCGGCTTGGATTCACTGCCTCCGCCGGGACCGGCTATCCCGGTCGTTGCTATTCCGATATCGCCGCCCAGCTTTCGGGCAGCCCCCACGGCCATAGCCATTGCCGTTTGTGAACTGACCGCCCCATATTGTTGAATCACGCTTTCAGGCACGTCCAGTAATACCTGCTTAAGGTCGTTGTGATAGGCTACAATACCGCCACGAAACCAGTTGCTGCTGCCCGGCACGTCGGTTATGAGGCTACCCAGCAGCCCGCCCGTACAGCTCTCGGCTACAGCCAGCTTCAGTTTTTTGTCGTGAAGAAGGCGTCCGCAGCTTGCGGCAAGGGAATCGCCCGCGGTTTCGGAATAGATGTGGTCGGCGGCTTTTTTTCGAATATGTTCAATCAGCGGACGTGCTTTCTCCCGGGCAAGGGTTTCATCCGATCCGGTGGAGGTTATACGCAAATTCACTCCCTGAATATGCGGAAGCCAGGCCAGAGAAACTCCGTCGGGCGTTTTGTCCGAGACATCCCCGATTTCTAAGTCGCTGAGCGTACTTTCACCAATGCCGGCTGTTTGAAAATAATGCCGGTAGAGAGAACCGTTTTTTCCTGCTGCTTCGGCAACCCTCGGCCAGACCTCCTGCTCCATCAGATATTTCATTTCGGCAGGTACGCCGGGAAGCGCCGCCAAAAAACAATTATCGAGGCTAAACCACATTCCCGGAGCTGTTCCCCTGGTGTTAAACATCACCTCACAACTGTCGGGCACCATTGCCTGCTCAAGATTTGAGTTTGTCAGCGGTATGCTTCTGCGGGCAAAATTTTTGGTGATGAAGTCCAGAGTGGGTTTATGTTCGGTCATGGAAGCATGGGTTGCATCGCACAGCACTTTTTTGGTGATGTCGTCGCTGGTAGGTCCAAGCCCGCCGGTCATGATAATGAGATCGGAAACGTTGCGGCAGTCGTCAAGCTGATGTTCAATTTCGGCGCGGTCGTCAGAAACCGTAACACTACGGACAACTTCGATGCTTCGCTCGGTCAGAAACGATCCGATCCAGGCTGCATTCGTATTAATGATGTCCCCGATCAACAGTTCATTTCCGATGGTAATAATGCTGGCTTTCATCCGGCTTACTTTTTGGATGCAAAAATAGTCATTCGCATAATAGGAACAAATTCAGGCGGCACGATACGCACGGTTTGTACGGGATAAAGGTTTATTCTATTTTTGCCGAAATCAACCGCATCAGGTAATCAGAACGCATGCCATCGTTTTTTAATTTTGAAGACTACCCTTCACTGAAGCGCATCCCAAACCTTCTCACCTTAATCCGGATACTTCTGGCTCCGGTGTTTCTAATCCTCTTTCTACAGGAAGACTGGATGCTGCGCCTTGCTGCGGTGGTTGTTTTTACCGTAGCCGCCATTACCGATTATCTGGACGGATATCTGGCCCGTGTGCTTGAAGCCAGTTCGGAGTTTGGGATTTTCATGGATCCGCTGGCAGACAAAGTACTGACCTTCCTCGGTTTTGCAGGACTGTGTATCATGGATTCGTCTCTTTTCCCCTGGTGGGTTTTCGGCCTTATTGCCGGTCGCGATCTTTTGATAACCTTCATGAGAAGCCGGGCCAAGACCCTGGGATTTACCATGAAGACCAGCTATTCCGCAAAGTTGAAAACCGCCGTTCAGCTCGTTTTTCTATATCTTGCGCTTTTAGCCTACACCCTGGTTTTGATACCGTCTTCGGCATCCTTTGTTTCCGGGCTTCTGTTTGAGTCCGGGTTGCTAAGCTGGCTTTATTACGGTGTGATGATTTTTACTGTTTACACCGGACTCGAATACATGTTCAAGAATAATGAAATCTTCAGAAGCCGGGCGGCCCGGCGTACTTAGCCTCGTATTGGGCTCCGGCTTCGGTTCGGGTTTTTCACCTGTTGCACCGGGCACGGCCGGGAGTCTGGCAGCCATTCCTGTTATTTATCTGGTTTCCGTGTCTGCCGGCACTGCCGGGTTGCTGTTATTGCTGATTTTCTGGATTGCGGCCGGATTGTTAACAGCTCCTGCTTTTGAACAACATTACGGGCCGGACCCTTCCTGCTTTGTAGCTGATGAATGGGCCGGACAGATTATTCCTTTTCTGACCCTCACCTTCACCCTGGATCCTCTCCATGATCTTGTGCTGCTCGGCACCGGTTTTTTGCTTTTTCGTTTTTTTGATATCGTGAAACCACTGGGCGTTAAACGATTAGAGCGCCTTCCATCCGGGTGGGGAATAATGACCGACGACCTCCTGGCCGGGCTTTATGCACTATTTTCACTGAAAATTGTTATATTAATTGTTTAGCTAATTTTCAGCTTAAAACGTTTTTATCTCCACGGTGAGACTCCTGCCGGCAGCATTATAGTTCAATTCATTGGTAAACAGACAGAATTAACCATCGATATGCAGAAGCTGCCTCCCCCTGAATTTTCACGAGTATCACGCTGATCCGACCATATATTTTACAATAGTGAAGTTGCACACTCAAGCCGTTTTTCGGCTCATGCATCATACCATTTTTTCTTTTTTAATTACGATACATGATTATCAACACCGATTATTCCAAAGTTCTGGCTGCAAAGCTGATTGAAATTAACGCCGTTGTGTTACGGCCTCATACCCCGTTCAAATGGACGTCGGGCTGGAATTCTCCCATTTATTGCGACAACCGCCTCACCCTGCGTTTTCCTGAATTACGGACATCCATAGCCGATCACCTGACCGACCACATTTCCTCTGAGTATCCCGGCACAGAAGTTATTGCCGGAACATCTACCGCAGGCATTCCCCATGCATCATGGATAGCAGACCGGCTCAGCCTGCCGATGGCGTATGTGCGAAGCAAACCCAAGCAACACGGCACTACTAATCAGATTGAAGGCGGCATCAAAAAAGGCGAAAAAGCCGTCATTATTGAAGACCTGATCTCAACCGGAGAATCCGCCCTCTCGGTTGCCAAAGCGCTTGAGTTTGTAGGCGTTGAAGTTCAGGCTGTCTATTCAATTTTCAGCTACGGATTTGATCAGGCCCTCGATAAGTTCAGCAACAAAAAGCTGCCCCTCCATTTTCTCACCGATTACAATACCCTCATCGGTATTGCCGTAAACAAGGGCAATGTAGAAGAAAAAGACCTCACGTTGCTCAATCAGTGGCGGAAAGAACCGGAAACCTGGCCACGTTAATTACGATCGGCTCATTTCGGACCAATTAAAGCAGATACAATGGCACAAGAATCAGATTCATCCGACGGGCAGGACGTCCGGTATTTTTGGGGAGCAGCCCGCATTCTGGCTCTTGGTACGCTTCAGCGGCTGCTTTACAACCGCAAGCGTTACGATCAGGACGTCATAGAAGAGCAGGAGTTTGCTCCCGAAATACTTTCTGAACGGACCGACGAAATTATGCTGGATGTGATGGCCTACCGAAACGTGCGGAGCGCATTTTCCGGGTCCGGAAATCCGGCTCACGCTTCGGCAAGCCTGCTGCTGGTTCAGCGAATCGGCAATCAGCTTTACACACTGCATCATGACCTGCTCGAAAGAGACGCCGCCGAACTGGTCACCATCATTCCGATCCTGGATGAAGAGCTGCGTATCTGGAACAACGATCCTCATTCGGATGCCCCTGACGATACCCCTTCGGCTTCAGAAGCCGACAGCACCCTGAAAAATCTATATCGTATTCAGGAACTGATTGAATCACTGCCCGGCCGGACATACTGAGCAACGGATTCCTTCACGTTCTCATCTGCTATCACACCGCAAACTCCACCATATTTCCATGACCGCCCCGATGATGCCATTGGGCCGGAAAATTCGTATTTTTGGAAGTTCACAAAGAAATTGATTACACCTGAAAAAGACAACACCTTGGATTCCAAGACTTATTTCATAGAAACCTACGGCTGTCAGATGAACTTCGCCGACTCCGAGATCGTGAATTCCATCATGATCGAACAGGGTCATAAAGCAGCCGATACGCCCGAAAACGCCGATATCATATTTGTAAACACGTGCTCAATCCGCGACAATGCGGAAAGGCGTGTTTGGGACCGGCTTAAATATTTCCGTTCACTTCGCACACGTAAACAACAGAATAAAACGGTGGGCGTGCTGGGCTGTATGGCCGAGCGTATCCGTGAGAAGTTTCTGGATGAGGAAAAACTGGTGGATTTGGTTGTGGGCCCCGACGCTTACCGGGATATTCCCAACCTGCTTGAGCAGGTCGAAGACGGCCGCAAAGCCGTAAACGTGTTGCTCTCTCTCGAAGAAACCTACGCCGATATTGCGCCGGTTCGTACCACGGGAAACGGTGTATCCGCCTTTGTTTCTATCATGCGCGGCTGTGACAACATGTGTTCATTTTGCGTGGTCCCTTTTACCAGAGGCCGGGAACGCAGCCGCTCTGCCGACAGCATCATCAGTGAAATCACGGCCCTTAGCGAACAGAATTACAAAGAAGTCACCCTTCTTGGCCAGAACGTAAATTCATATAACGACAACGGTACCACCTTTGCTCAGCTCATGTATCGGGCCTGCCAGGTGAACCCGGAGATGCGTATTCGTTTCTCCACGTCCCATCCAAAGGATTTCCCTGATGAGCTGCTTTCTATCATTAACGAGCAGCCAAATATTTGCAACTACATTCACATTCCGGCTCAATCCGGTAACAGCGAGCTTCTCAAAAAAATGCGCCGGCCTTATACCCGTGAAGAGTACCTCGTGCTTATAGATCGGATGCGTGAACTTATTCCGGGGGTCGCTCTTTCCACCGATATTATCACCGGTTTCTGTGGCGAAACTGAAGACCAGCACCGGGATACGCTCTCACTGATGGAAACCGTCAATTACGATCTGGCCTATATGTTCGCCTACTCCGAACGGGAGCGAACCCTGGCCCATCGCAAATATGAAGACGATATCCCTGAAGAAGTGAAAAAACGACGCCTGAGTGAAATCATCGACTTGCAGATGAAGAATCAGGAAGCACAGAACGCCAAAGAAGTCGGCAAAACGCATCTTGTACTGGTGGAAGGTCCGAGTAAGCGCGATGAAAACCAGTTGTGCGGGCGCACCGATACCAACAAAATGGTCGTTTTTGATCGCAAAGATCTTGAGCGGGGGGATTATGCCGCCGTTCGCATTACCTCTCATACAGCTGCCACGTTGAAGGGTGATGTACTGCACAAAAGCTCCATTCAGGAATTTCAGCAGCATAGTGCAGCTCCTGTACTACAGCATGCCTGACGGCCGTTCATGGCAGTCGCTATTGTATATTAACGCAACATTAGATCTATGAACGCCGATATCCAGAAAGTTCAGGAAAAATTCGGACTGATTGGCCAATCTGATGCCCTCCAGCGGGTGCTCGAGAAATGCTACCTGGTAGCTCCAACGAAAATCAATATTCTGCTTAGCGGTGAAAGCGGGGTCGGCAAGGATGTAATGGCACGTGTGCTGCACGGCCTCAGCGAACGAAAAGATAAAAGGCTGGTGATAGTCAATTGCGGCGCTATACCGGAGGGAATCATTGAAAGCGAGCTTTTCGGTCATGAAAAAGGATCCTTTACCGGAGCCGATCATACGCGCCAGGGCTATTTTGAAATGGCCGACGGCGGCACCATTTTTCTTGATGAAATCGGCGACACCCCGAAGAATGTGCAGGTAAAACTTTTGCGCATCCTTGAAAACGGCGAATATTACCGGGTAGGTTCAAGTGAAGTCCGACGGACCGATGTCCGCATTATTACCGCCACCAACCGCGACCTCTGGGACGATGTGCAGCACGGACATTTCCGTGAAGACCTTTATTACCGTCTCGATACGGTCACCATTCACATCCCGCCGCTGCGCAACCGCCGGGAAGACATCCCCCTCATTTTCAGAAGTTTTGTGGAAGAGTTCGCCCGTAAGTATGATTCGGTATTCCAGGGCTTTTCGGACGACGCACGCGAGCTGCTTGTTTCCTACCGCTGGCCCGGGAATATCCGTGAGCTTCGCAGCGTGGCCGAACAGCTTGTTGTGCTGGAGCGGTCACAGTTTGTAACGGCGGAAAAGCTCCAGAAATATCTTAAGGGCCGCCAGCATACCGGGTCGGCCGATAATCTCCCGATGGCTATTTCTGTGGGAGACAAACAGCATCGCAGTAGCGGAAACGGCCTCAGCGATCAGGAGCGAGAGCTTCTCTACCGCGCCATGATAGACCTTAGGTCCGAAATTTCGGACATGAAAAAGATGCTCGGATCCTTTATCTATAATCAGATGGGGCGAGAGGACAAAAGTTCCCGCGCCCTGCCTCTGCTGAGCGCACCGGGCCGCTCCGACGACAAACCCACACCCGAAGATCTTGTCCATAATTCAGGTGATGTCCCGTTGGGTGTCAAGCGCGATTCGCTGCATCAAAGTACCGATGCCCAGCATGAAGATATTGAGGAAGAGCCGCAGCTTATGGATTACTTCCGGGGGATGGATACCATCCCGTCGGTTGAAGACGCGGAGAAATTTCTCATCAAACTTGCCCTTGAACGATTTGAGGGCAACCGTCGGAAAGCTGCCGAAACCCTCGGCATGAGTGAGCGAACCCTGTATCGTAAACTCGACCAATACGGACTCATAAACTAAGCTTTAATTATGGTCCGTGTTTTGATGAAGCTGCGGGTTCTTATTTGGGTTATGGTACTGCCGGCCGGGCTTACTTCCTGCCTTTCATACAGTTTCACCGGTGTTTCCATTCCTTCCGATGTGAGCACCATATACATTCCCTTCTTTGCGGATAACTCCAGCTCGGGCCTGGGCTTTTTGTCCGAAGACCTGAACGAAGCTCTTGTTAATCGTTTTGTGAATCAGAGCAGGCTGCGACTGTCTTCCAATCCCAATGAGGCCGATATCGTGCTCGACGGCACCATAATCAACTACCGGAATCGTCCGTTCAGCGTGGCCGGTGAGCAGCGGACAGACCTGAACCGGGTTGAAGTAACCGTTCGGGCCTCCTTCAAATACAGGACGGAAGACGAACCGGAATGGGATCGTAGCTTTAACGGCGTTTTTGAATTCGATCCCAACGAAAACCCCATTGACGGAGAACGCGAAGCTGCCCTTGAGGCCATGCAGCGAATTGCCCGGAATATGTTCAATGATGCACTTGGCGCCTGGTAAGCTCTCCTGAAAGTTTATCACTTCGGGCGCATTTATATATTGAACCCAAAGGCAATTTTGTCGATTTTTGCGGAATGATTTCTTTTCCCTTTAAACTGCCTGATTCCCTTAAAAGTCATCTGGAGCTTTTCGAGAAAGAGCCCGAAAAGGCCATCGGTATGCTTGAACGGCACCTCAGACGCAGAGGTAATGACGCCGTGGGGTATTTTTTACTCGGCTGGTTTCACCTTCAGACCGATAACAAAGACAAAGCCCTATACTACGCCGGCATGGCGCGGACTTTCGCACCCGGCTCACCCTTCTTTCACTATCTGCCCTATTATTTTCAGCATCCGCGCACCTTCGATGCCTGGGTGCCCGGTGAACAAAGCAGCAGACAGCCGGCCATGAAGTCGGGGCGATCGGCTAACCGGTTTTTCCTTGATATCGACTCTCTTATCTCACGGTTATCAAACCCCGATGCAAAACGAATCCGGCTCGATCAGCTTCCGGAAAAAGATCTGACTCACGCTCCGCTAAAAAACGGAGACGATATAGCAACGCCCACGCTTGCCAAGATCTATGAGGAGCAAAAACAGTACAAAGCCGCCATCAGAGTCTATGAAGCGTTGATTGAGTCAAAACCGGAACACAAAATGCAGTACGAAGAAGAAATCAACCGTCTGCAGGGGATGATACGGTAGGAATTCTTGGTTTTACACCGGCACCGGTATGCTTTAGAATGGTTAAAGCCTGGGTTCGATTCTAAATTATCGCAAAAGTGCGCCCCCTTCTTTACTCTGTGACGTTTTTTATGTGAGAAGCTTTTTAAGAATATGTACTCTAATGGCGCTTATTTTTGGGTGTGATGCATATACATGATTTAGAAGTCGAAATAGACATCTTTTACCTTTTGTGCGGACAAAAGGGTTCCAAAAACCGCCGGCTGGAAAAAATGGCTAAACCCCGTTACGTTCCGCTAAAAGAAACCAATGCTCCCCATCTCTCTTTTAGCAATTTGAAAAACTGTCCAACAC
>PXDL01000508.1 GCA_003566395.1 Balneolia bacterium
CCGGTAAAATGCTCCAGAATACCGGCGATGGTCTGCAAATCCTCCCGCTTTGTATTGGGTGCAAGCGGATCCACGGCAACCGAATACGTTACGTAGTTGGTAACAAGCACGCGTCCGTTACGGTCATAGATATTTCCACGCATGGCGGGAACCGGAATGGTTTCCACGGCCTGAGCGCTCCACAGCGCGCGCAGATTGTCTCCATCGGCAAAATTGACGCGTATCATCTGAAAAATGACGGCACATGGTACAACAAGTACCAGAAAAAGCACGAGTATAATGCGGCTGACCAGTCGAATTCTATCCTCTTGCGGCTTCACCATTACTCCCCCCTTATAATGATGTAGTCGGCAGGACCACTTTGCTCGTACCCCAGCTCACGGGCACGGCTGAATACAGCGGCCGGACCGGTAATCTGCTCAAAATCAAGTACACGGGTTTCATGTATGCTGCGCACTTTGTCGTACTCCAGGCGCACTTCATTTACATCCTGCAGCAGATTCTGCGTTGTGAAAACATGAGTGATATAAATAAAACCGGCCACTCCGATTACCATAGACCAGAAAATAACTTTACCGGGCGCAATACTGAAGCCCGGCCATCCTGCAAAAAACGTTTTTTTACGGCCTGTACTCTTTGATTTCGGTTTACCGTAAGAAACGGAACGCTTCCCGGTTTTCGGTCCGCTTCTTGCCTGGCGTGATGGTAATACAGCGGTGTATGCAGATTTGGTGTAGGTACTCATGCGTCCACCTTCCCGAGTTTTTCTGCCGCTCTGAGTTTTGCACTTCGTGAACGGGGATTTGCGCTTCGCTCCGATTCATCGGCAGTAAGCGGTTTGCCATACAGCGGCTTTAACGGCCGGACGGAGTTCCCGTAAAAATCTTTTTCTATTTTGCCTTTAAAATTGCCCGATTTCATGAAGTATTTCACGAGCCGGTCTTCAAGTGAGTGATAGGAGATAACCACCAGCCGGCCTCCTTCTTCTAAAACATGAGCCGCCTGTTCAAGACCTGCCTTAAGCATCTCAAGCTCCTGATTCACTTCAATGCGCACCGCCTGAAATACCCGTGCGATACTTTTCACCTGATGCGGCCCCCGCACCACCTGCTCCACGCAGGCTTTCAGTTCATGGGTGCTGTTGAGCGGGCGTCTTTTGATGATTTCCCGCGCAATTTGCGGAGAACGGCGTTCTTCCCCGTAACTGTACAGAAGGTCGCGCAGCGGTTCGTACTCGTATTCGTTTACAACCTGATGAGCGGTTTTTGCCCTTAGGTTGCTCATCCGCATATCAAGGGGACCGTCTTCCCGAAAGCTGAATCCCCGCTCCGGCGCGTCAATCTGATGGCTGGATACACCGAGATCGAGCAGAATGCCGGAGACCCGTCCGTGCGTTTCCGGAGGCAGCAGCGTCGCCAGGTAGCCGAAGTTTCCCTTAACGGCCTCAAACCGGTCATCTTTAATTGAAGATGCCGCTTCGGCCAGAGCTTCATCATCGTGATCAATTCCAAATACCCGCGCTCCTTCATCCAGTCTGCCGAGCAGATGCCGGGTATGCCCGCCGGCCCCGAGGGTGCCGTCGGCATAAATTCCGCTCTTGTCTGTGAGCATCAGCTCTACGGACTTTTCAAGCAGTACCGGTACATGATAGGAAGCGGAGGTCATCGGATAATTATTCTATTTCAATTTCGCTGATGATACTTTCGTAAATCTTGGCAAACTCTTCAGGCGCGAGCTGTTCATCCTCGGCTGCATAATTTTCAGGAGACCAAAGCTCAATGTATCTGCCGTTCCCCACAAAAAGCACCTCATCGGAAATACCGGCATAAGCTGCATGTTGTGAGGAAATCGAGATACGGTTTTGGTTGTCGAGTTCTACTTTTTCGGCCGAACCGAAAATTTTGCGTTTCACCTTACGGTTATCCTCTGTATTCTTTGTCTTGTTCAGTGCGGCCACAAACTTGGCCCAATAATCTGCCGGATACAGAAACAAACAGCGCTCCTGACTGGGGACAATCGTAAAGCTTGCAGCCGCTTCAGGCGTGAGGCTTTTACGCATCTTTGCCGGGAGGCACACGCGCCCCTTATTATCAACGGCATTTTGATATTGGCCAATTAACTCCGCCAAATTGTAAAAACCTGCGTTTAATGAACGATAATGAGGATTTGGTAAGTTCTACCACATTTTACCACATTCTCCCACAATGTAGCTTAAACTTTCCGAATTTGTCAAATCGAATTCACTATTGTGCACTATAGTTAGCACAACACCACTGATGTACCCTTTATTGATCGGTTTTTGAACGTTCATCAGCTACTTATCAACTACTCAAACATAGAACACACATATATCTACCCATGTACATATTTATTGACTTTGGACGAATCCGACGGAATGTCCCCTTTCCGGTCACGTTTTAGCAAACGGGCATTTTTTGCCATATTGCATCCTTGAAATCAGTTCCGTTTTTTGAATTCTAAGCCGTATTTTACATGCCCTTCATGCAGGTCTTTTCCGGTCGTCCGGGAGTACACGGCATGCAGTATCGGGTTGCGTTTCATATGAAGGCGATGAATAATTATATTTCACAATTTCCACACAAACTTATTGAAATAACCTCATGAAATTTAATGCCCAGAGCGGAGAGCTCGTAAAAAGTCTTGCTGCGGTTGTCGGTGCGGTACCGGCCAAAGCCACCCTTGCTATTCTGGAAATGGTTCTGTTTGAAAGCGAGAACGGCAAGCTTAAACTTACAGCCACCGACCTTGAAGTCTCCATTGTGGAGTATGTACAGGCTGAAATTGAGGTTGAAGGAGCTGTAGCCATTCCGGCCCGCCGCATGCTCGAAACACTCAGACAGCTGCCCGATATCCCCGCCTTTTTTGATGTAGATGAGCGCTTCAACGTAAAGTTCAAAACCGACAAAGGCTCTTACCGTCTTGCCGGAGAAAACGGGGATGAGTTCCCGGCCATGCCCGACCTCAGCGAAAGCACGCTGATTGAAGCGCCCACAGATATTATTCGTGAAGCCATCACAAGAACCAGTTTTGCCGTTTCAAGCGACGATCTGCGCCCCGCCATGATGGGGGTTTACTTCCAGATAGGCACCGAAAACAGCCGTATCGTAGCAACCGACGGCCATCGTCTGGTACGCCTTTCACTCAACGATCTTACAGCCGACGAAGACATCACCTTTATCGTACCTCAAAAAGCCCTGAATCTGGCCGTAAAATCACTGGATGAACTTGAATGTGAAATAACGGTTTCCCAGGAACACGTCAGTTTCAAAAGCGGCAACACCAGTGTTATTGCACGGCTGATAAACCAGCAATATCCGAACTACGAAACCGTAATCCCGAAAGATAACGACAAGCTCCTTACCGTTAATAAAGAGCAAATGCTCGCTACGGTGAAGCGTGTTGCCATCTTTTCAAGCTCCACATCCCGCCAGATTCGTCTGCGTGTTGATCACGAACAGGTGACCATCAGCGCCGAAGACATCGACATGAGCAGCGAAGCCAAAGAAAGCATCGGAGCCGAGTACAGCGACGACCCGCTGGAAATTGGTTTCAACGCCCGTTACCTCGCCGATGTGCTTAACAATGTGGATCACGAAGAAGTGCTGTTTGAATTTTCAACTCCTAACCGGGCCGGCATCGTAAAACCGGCAGAGCAAGCTCCAAACAGTGAAATCCTGATGCTGGTGATGCCGGTAATGCTCAACAGCAATTACTAAACCGGAGCATGGGTGACGATTCGCCGTTAATTACACTTACTACTGATTTTGGGTATCAGGATTATTACGTAAGTGCCATGAAAGCTCAGATACTGAGCGTCGGCAGGAATCTGCACCTGATAGATATTTCCCACGCCATTCCGCCTCAGGATATTATGGCCGGTGCCTGGGTAATACGCAACGCCGCCTATCTTTTCCCAAAGGGTAGCATTCATGTATGCGTAATTGATCCAGGGGTGGGCGGATGCCGGAAACCCGTGCTAATCGAAAGTGAGGGACACTTTTTTATCGGGCCGGACAACGGGCTTTTTTCTCTTGTCACCTCAAACCGGGAGTTCACCGCATGGCAAATTACAAACCGCCGGTTTATGAACGCTGCGGTGTCTAATACTTTTCACGGTCGCGATGTTTTCGCTCCGGCGGCAGCACACCTTGCAAGCGGAGCTGCTCCGGCTGAATTCGGGCCTGAACTCGATGAGATCGTTACCTACCGCTGGGCCGATCCCATTCATGATAGCGAAGGCATTCAGGGCTGGATACTTCACATTGACCACTACGGTAACCTGATCACCAACATTCCGGCAGAGCTGATTGAGCCGCACCGGGATGAATCCGTGAAAATTTACGCCGGTACTACCATACTCCGGGGCATCAATTCGACCTATACCGATGTGGAAACCGGTGAGCCGGTTGCGCTGATCGGCAGTTCGGGTATGCTGGAAATTTCGGTTAATCAGGGACGGGCCGAAGAGTTGCTTAATATCCGGAAAGGAGCCGCCGTTTCAGTTCTGTTCAGGAAATGAAAGCAAACGGCGGGATGTTACAGATCGGCTGACCATTCACTTAACGAAGGATTACCTTGGATGTAAACTATACCGTTTTATTACTCGAAGATGAATCCGAAGCTGCCGAAATGCTTGCAAACTATCTTGAAATGCAGGGATTTGATGTTCTTTCCGTAAGCAGCGGGAAGCAGGCACTTGACGAACTTTCGGCTCCATCTGCGTCCATAGATCTGGCCATCCTCGATATCATGGTGCCCGAAGTGGACGGCATCGACGTGTGCCGGTCAATTCGCAAGCATCCGGCCTTTTCCTCCATTCCCATTATTTTCCTTACGGCAAGGGATCAGGAGCGGGATGAAATCTACGGACTTGAAGCCGGGGCCGACGACTACATTGCCAAACCCGCAAGCCTCAAACTGATTGAAGCCCGGGTGAAATCCCTGCTGAGGCGGAATCCCGTACGCAAGGCCACGTTGCTCAGGTTCGGCGACATCACCCTGGATCCGCATACGATTGAAGCAAAAGCCGGCGGCCGTCCCGTTGAGTTGACCCACACCGAATTCAATATTCTGAAGCTTTTCCTCACGCAGCCCAACAAAGTTTATACGCGTCAGGAGATTCTGGAGCAGATATCCGATGACGAAAAGTTTGTCTTCGACCGCACCGTTGATGTTCATGTTAAAAACCTGCGCATTAAGCTGGGCGAGTCCGGCAATGCTATCAAGACGTATCGCGGTACCGGATACGGCATGAACAGAAGCATGTCAGGCTGATCATCCGATGCGTATTCAGTATAAATTATCGATCACCTTTGTTTTGCTGCTTGTTTTCGGCGTTACGGCCATCAGCAGCTATTCGATTGTTTTTATACGGGGATATTTGATGAATCAGGCCGAAGAGGATATGAAAGCCGATGCACGACAGCTGCTTGTATCCATGCAACTGGCCTCATATTCCGATCGTCCGCTGCCGGAGGTTCTCGATTTTATCGGCCGCGATTCCCACTATGATATCCGGCTCTTTTCCGAGGGCGGGGAGCTTTTGGCATCAACCTACAGGGCTTCCGGAGAGCAGCTGTCAACCGAACATCTCTCCGACGAGACTATCCACGCCGAAACGGCCTACCCTGCCACCTACAGCTCCAACGAACGTTTTTTTGTGATTGAGGCCTGGGCCGGCGAACAGCAAACCGGGGCGCCGATGCTGCTTGAAGTGAGCCGTCTCAAAGACGAAATCTACAGGCCGGTACGCACCATCCGCTGGATAATCTATTCGGGGATGTTTATCTCGATAGCCATTATTTTGTTCGTCAGCTTCATCTTTAGCAATTATCTCGCCAAGCCTATTCTGGCACTCACGCGGGCATCACAACAAATAGCCGACGGTGATACCACTCACAGCATCACCCTGAACCGCACCGACGAATTCGGAACACTGGCCCAATCTCTCAACCGCATGGCGGCCCGGCTTCAGGAAGACAACCAACAGCTAAAAATAGCCAATAACCGGCAAAAGCAGTTTTATGCCGATATAGCGCACGAAATCCGGAATCCGCTCCACACGATCTCCGGAGCCCTCGAAATGCTGGATATGGACAAGCTGTCTGCTGAACAGCGTCATAAATATTTGAAAAGCGCCCAAAACCAGACAGAGCGCATGAACAGGCTGTTTAAAGATATGATGACGCTGCAACGCTCCGATCTCGATCCGAACTTCCTGCACGTCAGGTCCTTCCCTCTTCACGAAATCATGGAAAACCTTGAACAGGCCTATTCAGATCAGGCCCGCGACAAGGGGCTTCGGCTGATAACAAAAGGCGAACCGGTTGATGCGCTCGGCGATCCCGATAAGATTGAACAGGTACTTGATAACCTCTTGAGCAACGGAATCAAATACACCTCGGAAGGCTCGGTTACAATGAGTTGGGAACCGGTAAATGGAAAGGTTATTATTTCGGTTACAGACACCGGAATCGGCATTCAGAAAGAATACATCCCGAAATTGTTCGACCGTTTTTTCCGCACCGACAAGGCCCGCTCGCGGGACAGCGGCGGAACCGGACTCGGCCTGGCCGTTGTAAAAAGCATTCTGGATGCTCACAAGATCGAAATCGAAGTTGAAAGCCGGCCCGGTGACGGAACCACCTTTTCATTCAGTCTTCCTTTGGCCGGAAAAACTTCGGCATCTGCGGCCGGTACTGTTTGAGCACTGCTTTCATCGCCCTATCTTTGGTCACATTTCCTCAACCAAACCCTTTTTATTAAGCACCAAACCCAATGAGCAGAAATATTTTAGTTGCCTTCGGCGGCGTTTCACCGGAACATGAAGTATCGGTCATTACGGCGCTTCAGGCCGTTCAGGCACTTAAAGAAACAGGCAACACGCTGATTCCCCTTTATGTTACCAAATCCGGACGCTTTCTGACCGGCCCCGTTCTGCTTGAGCTTGAAGCCTTTGAAAACCTGAAAACCCTTGAGGAAAAAGCCTCACCCTGCGCCTTTAGAACCAGCTCTTTCGGCAAGACGGTATTGACGGAAACAGAATCGGCAGGTTTATTCCGAAAACCGAAAACCCATGCGGTTGATGTCGCTCTGACGGCTTTCCATGGGTCTGACGGCGAAAACGGCGGTTTTCAGGGCTTGTGCGAAATGTACAACCT
This sequence comes from Balneolia bacterium, assembly GCA_003566395.1. Classification (GTDB taxonomy): domain Bacteria; phylum Bacteroidota; class Rhodothermia; order Balneolales; family Cyclonatronaceae; genus Cyclonatronum. Next base: position 7,182 of record PXDL01000508.1, read on the forward strand.
TGCCTACACCGGCAGCGGATCGCTTGCGTCGTCCATGGGGATGAACAAGCGGGCCGCCAAACTGCATGCGAAGGCTGTAAACGTTCCGGTTGTCCGGGATGTGTTGATCCGTGAAACGGATTGGGTGAAAAACAAACGGGAGTTGATCGGCCGGGTCGGGGAATTGGGATATCCGGTTTTCGTCAAGCCGCTCACCCTCGGCAGCAGTATAGGCGTGGAGCGTGTTTCCGATCAGGACGCCTTCAAAAAAGCAGTGGAGACCGCTTTTCGCTACGACGACAGCTTACTGGCTGAAGAAGCCGTGCATCCCCTGATTGAGATCAACTGCTCGGTTTTGGGTGACGGCACGGAGGCACGGGCAAGCGTGTGCGAGCAGCCGCTGGGAAAAGAGGAGGCGCTGTCGTTTACCGACAAATATATGGGAGACGAAGGCAAGGGAATGGCCTCGGCAAGCCGCATTATTCCGGCCCCGATTTCCGAAACCCTCACCAAAAAGATTCAGCAGGCTTCACTTGAACTTTTCAAAAGCATGGAGGCCTCCGGCGTAGCCCGTTTCGATTTTCTTGTGCAGAAAGAAACCGGAGATTTTTACTTTAATGAAATCAACACCATTCCCGGCTCGTTTTCGTTCTATCTCTGGGAAAAATCCGGTATTGGTTTTACGGCACTGCTTCAGGAAATGCTTGAAATCGCCGTCAGGCGCCATAAAGCCCGAAACGGACGAATCCGCTCTTATGAAACGAACCTGCTCAGTCAAAAAGCAGTTAAAGGTATTAAAGGCCTTAAAGGTAAAGGCTGATTATCGCGGTTTACCTGCCATCCATTAACACGCTCAATCTTATGCGACTTCTTTTTCCAGTTCTCACAGCTTTATCACTTTTTGTACTTTCTGCTTGCGGCAGCTCCCCCCAGGTTACCCAGGTAACCGAGCAGGCCCGGACCGTCGAGCAGAGAGATCAGGTTCCGCAGGAACAAACCGTTCAGGAACCCGTTCGGCTTCGCATCGGTGAAGCGCGAAAAATCCGGAGTATGGACCCGCTTTATGCACACCATCCCGGAGCACAGCGATTAATTTCCCTGATGTATGACGGACTTACCCGCCTGGATGAGAACGATCAGGTACAGCCCGCACTGGCCGAATCCTGGGAGGTCGGAGACGACTCCTTAACCTATACTTTCACGCTGCGCGAAGACGTCTTTTTCCATGACGATCCTTCGTTTTCAAGCGGCAGAGGTCGGAATGTAACTGCTGAAGACGTTCATTTTGTATTCAGGCGCATGACCTCCTACGAAATTCCACCACAGGCCGCCAACTTGTTTGCCGACCACATAGCCGGGTTTGAAGCCTTTCTATTGCAGGAACGCAGCACTTACTTTGAAGAAGAAGTCGTTTACGAACAGATCAGGGGCATTGAAGTGATAGACGAACGGACGATCGCATTTACGCTGAACCGTCCCTACGAAAATTTCCCGGCATTACTGGCTTCTCCCTATGCCTCCATTTATCCGCCGGAAGTCTTCCAGTCTCGTTCGGGAGGACTTCATGCTACGCCGGTAGGTGCTGGAGCATTTGTATTCAGCAGCCTGAGCTCAGACACCCTAATTACGTTGGAACGCAACTTCAACCATTACGAGCCCGGCTCAGTAGCTGAGCGAATCACGAGTATTGAACTGCGTTATTTTGACAGGGAATCAGCCCTCTTCACGGCCCTCTCTACCGGAAAAATTGACTTGATTCCCCAGATTGGTCCTCAAATGAGCAAGACCCTGCTTGATACTCAAACAGAGGCGCTTGCTCCCGGGTACGAGGGAAATTTCGAACTCGTCAGGACATCCCCTTCCTTTTTCAGCCTTTATTTTGTTGAAAGTAACTTCCAGGGCCTGAACCGGGCGCAGGCTGCTGCTCATCTCAAAAAGCTAACCAATGACGAAGCTCAGCGCGAGCTGCCCCCGAACCTGATTGCCGGGTATTCCGAAAACTGGGAAGAGCTATTACTGGAAGAGAATCAGGAAACCGAAACCGACCTTCAGGCACCTTTCAGGTTTGGTTCAACCAACGCTGCTTTTCCTGCCTATACCGCAGCCGTTTTTGCGAGTCGGTTTGATGACGACCAGAATCCTGAACTTCATTTCATAGGCCGCCCCCACCGCGATCTGATTTTTTTCTGGAGTGATATTGACCAGCAGCTTCCTTTTACGCTTGAAGAGGTAGCCCGGTACACCGTTCATAATTTTGCTCTTACCCTGAGCGGTATCAACGGCATCCGGTTCAACGAGCAATCCTGGTGGATAGGCCTCGATCAATTCACAAAATCGGATACCGACGATCCTTCCTGAGCACCATTCAGCTCAGGGCAAACACCTCTTTAAAAGCTTCTTCGAAGTGATCCATTTCATGATCGAGGCCGACGGTAATCCGGACGCAGTTCGGAAGGCCGAATGCGGGGAGTCTGCGCAGAATCACGCCCTTCTTTAGCATTTCATCGGTGAATCGTACGGCTTCGGCTTCATCATCAAAAACGGCCATAACCGAGTTGGATGCCGAGCGCACATACGTAACATCATGGCTGTCAAAAAAACGGTAGAGCCGTTCGCGCCCACTTTCCACCATCTGCCGGGTTCGACTCAGAAAATCTTCATCATCCAGCGCACCTAAAGCTGCATGCTGCGATGGAAGCGCAGGCTCAAAGGGCAATTTCACTTTCATGAGCGTAGCGATAACATCGGGATGAGCCACGCCGTATCCAATTCGGTAGCCCGCCAGTCCGTAGGCTTTTGAGAACGTGCGCAGGGTGATGACGTTATCGAAGCGGTAGTCAAGTGAGTTCGGGTAATCCGGAAGCATAGATGCAAACTCGAAATAGGCTTCATCCATAATTATAAGTACGTCATCGGGCACCCGCTTCATAAATTGTTCAAATTCTGCTTTTGTGACGTACGTGCCCGTAGGATTATTAGGATTGGCCAGATAGACCATCTTCGTATCCGGGGTGATGGCATCGGCGATGGCATCAAGGTCGAAACGATAGTCCGGGGTAACAGGTATCTGGCGGAGCCCGACGCCCCTGCTGTTGATCAGTACCAGAAATCCGATAAAGGTTGCCGAAGCGGTAACTGCGTGCTGATGAGGCTCGAAATATGTTTTAATGATGAGCTGCATCACCCCTTCCGAACCACTGCCGGCAATTACGTGTTCTTTTTGTACACCCAACCGGTCGGCGATTTTTTCCCGAAGTAAATTGCACGCCGGATCGGGATAGTTCATGATAACTTTCTGGCAATTCACGGCTGCCTGGTTGGCCTTTTCGCTGCAACCAAGCCTGTTTTCATTGGAAGCCAGTTTTGAGATTTTCTCCGGATGGTAGGCCGCAACGACTTCCTCAATGGTTTTTCCGGCGATGTATGGTTTTAACTGCTGAATATGCTTTGGGACGCTAATCACAATAAATAGATGTTTTGTTCTGAATTTTTCGGAAGGAATGTAGAAAACTCCTTGAAATGATGTGTTCCGGGCTTACCTTTCACTGTTTCTTGTCAAGCCCGATAACCCCGGGGCGAACAATCCGGCTGAACCGACCGAACGCTTTTTCAAAGATGACGATCAAATTAACAACTTAAAAACTTAAATAGTTGATAAACTGTTTTATTTTTTAGAATATGAATCAGAAAAGCGCTTTTTATCACATAACTTTTTATCCGTCATGCAGCTAACTCAAGATCAGGTCATCGAATCAATCCCCTCATATCTGAGGCAATTTGTAGTAAAACAACACTACGACCAATATACCACTCAGGATCATGCCGTATGGCGCTACATAATGCGGCGAAACGTCGATTTTCTGAAGAAAGTAGCCCACGAGTCCTATCTCGAAGGCTTGGAAAAAACAGGTATCAGCATCGATACCATCCCCCATATCAACGATATGAACGAGCGCCTCGGTAAGATCGGGTGGCGCGCCGTTGTAGTGGATGGATTTGTTCCTCCGGCTGCTTTTATGGAATTTTCGGAGCACCGCATTTTAGTCATTTCCGCCGACCTGCGGAATATCGGCAATATTTTGTACACACCCGCTCCGGACATCGTGCATGAAGCCGCCGGCCACGCTCCGATTATTGCCGATGAGCTTTATTCGGAGTATTTACAGCGTTTCGGCAAGTACGGCGCCAAAGCCGTGTTTTCAAAGCTCGATTACGATATTTACGAGGCCATTCGCTATCTATCGATAATCAAAGAGTACCCGAACGCCACGAAAGAGCAGGTTGAAAAAGCTGAAAAAGACCTGGAAGAAAAAACGCGGGCCAATACCGTGCCTTCTGAGGCAGCCCTCCTTTCCCGCCTGCACTGGTGGACGGTTGAATACGGTCTGGTAGGCACCACCGATGACTTCAAGCTTTATGGTGCCGGATTGCTTTCTTCGGTTGGTGAAAGCAAGGCCTGTTTAAGTGATAAGGTCAAAAAAATCGAGCTTTCCGTTGATTGTGTAAATACCGATTACGACATCACCAAAATGCAGCCCCAACTTTTTGTGGCCCGTGACTTCCAGCATCTGCTTGATGTGCTCGAAGAATACGCCCGGGACATGTGCTTCCGTACAGGAGGCGCGAAGTCCATAGCCCGCGTAATGGAAAGTGAGAATGTGGGCACTTGTGTTTACAGCTCCGGCCTGCAGGTTTCAGGCACGTTTACTACGCTTCTGAAAGATAAAAACGGTGATGAAGCCTACATCGGTACCGAAGGAGAAACACAGCTTTCATATGATGACACCGAGCTCGAAGGGCACGGAATTTCTTATCATAAAGACGGGTTCAGCTCTCCGGTCGGGAAGTTGGCCCATACCGATAAACCGCTGGAAATGATGACAGACGGCGACCTTGAAGCAATAGGGGTTAGCGTAGGTAAACGCAGCACCCTTAAGTTTGGCTCCGGCGTTGAAGTAAGCGGTAAGCTGGAGCGCATCACCCGAAAAAACGGTACAATTCTGCTTATGAGCTTTACCGACTGTACGGTTAGCGGTCCGAAGGATGAAAAACTGTTCCAGCCTGAATGGGGCGTTTATGATATGGCCGTGGGCGAGCGTATTGTATCTGTTTTCAGCGGAAGTGCCGATAAAGAGAATTTCAACGTCTATCCGCCTAAATCTACCAAGACCACCATTAAAGACGAATATACGAGCGAGCAGCTTCGCCTGTTTGAAATTTACTCCACTATTCGGGAAATACGTGATTCCGGCAAAACCGATGTCTCCAAACTGGCGAGCCTTCACAAAGAGTTGCAACAAACGTATCCAAAGTCATGGCTGGCCCGCCTTGAGATTCTGGAACTGCTTAACCTGAACAAGAATGGAAGCGGTGAAGATTTGCGAAGCACTCTGGTTCAGGAACTTGAAGCGCTCAAATCTCATTCAGAACAATACGACGATGTAATTTCAGCCGGACTAAACAATCTCGTCTGATTATACCTATGTTCCTCCGAAGGGTGTTCGGTACTGCCGGACACCCTTTTTTTAATCTGAGTCACTAACTAACCGATACAAGCCAAACTATGAGTACTTCAGAATATATGCTTATTACCGGAGCCAGCC
>PXDL01000598.1 GCA_003566395.1 Balneolia bacterium
CAAGAGCCGCGAAAATAAGGAGACCGTCTATGCCGGCGAACGTTTTGTCCGCCCCATGCTCGAGTACATCCTCGCGGACTTCGAAAAGGCCCGCCGCACCCACGACGCCCCGGATATCGGGGCGATGGTGATTTGCGACTCCGCCGCCCAGGCCCGAAAAATGATGGAACTCTTTCAGACCCGGCAACCCGCCAAAAGCGAATCCCAACCCATTCTCTTTCCCGATCTCGGTGCGAACGACCGGCAAATCGCCGCGGAAGCTGTGGGAACGTTCGACACCAGCCGGCCGCGATTACCGCCCCCGCCGCGCCGCCCTCATTCTCCACGACGAAGGCACCAAGGAGGGACGCAAAGAAGAAATCGAAGCCTTCAAACAGGGTCATGTCGATCTGCTCTTTGTCTACAACATGCTTCTCACCGGATTCGACGCTCCGCGCCTCAAAAAACTCTACCTTGGCCGACTTATCCGCGCCCACAACCTCCTTCAGGCCCTCACCCGCGTCAACCGCACCTACAAAAACTTCCGCTACGGCTACGTGGTCGATTTCGCCAACATCGAGGAGGAATTCAACAAAACCAACCAGGCCTACTTCGAAGAACTCCAATCCGAACTCGGTGACGAACTCGAGAACTATTCAAACCTGTTTAAAACCCCCGAAGAAATTCGAAGCGAATGCGAGGCCATCCAGGATGCGCTCTGCCCCTTCAACCTGGAAAACGCCGAGACCTTCTCCCGACAAATCAGCCGGATCCACGACCGCGGCCCCATGCTGGAGATCGTCCGCGCCCTCGACAACGCCCGCGACCTCTACAACCTCATCCGTCAGTCGGGTCAATACGAACTGCTGGACGCCCTCGACTTCAAGCAACTTTCCCGGCTCCGCACCGAGGCGCACAATCATCTCGCGCTCATCAACCAGAAACTCGCTCTCGAAAATCAGGCCGACAACGCCAACATCCTCAACCTCGCCCTCGAAGATATCCTCTTCGCCTTCCGCAAGGTCTCCGAAGAGGAACTGCGCATTTCCGACGAACTCCGCGAAACCCTCCGCCGCACCCGCGAGACCCTGGGCGGAAATTTCGATCCCTTCGACCCCGTGTTCAAAAGCTTGAAAGAGGAACTCGAACGCCTGTTCAAAAAGAAGAAACTCAGCGAGATCAGTCAGGACGACATGCGGGAAAACATCGGCATTCTCGAAAACGTGTATCAACAGGCCCGGGAACTCAACCGCCGCAACGACCTGATCCGCGCCAAATACGAAAATGACGCCAAATACGCCCGCATTCACAAACGGCTCATGGAAAAAGGCGAACTCAACCTCAGCGAACGCAAACTCTTCGATGCCCTGGGCGATCTCAAGCGCGAGGCGGATCAATACATCTTCCAAAACGCCCGCATGCTCCGGAACGAAGCCTATGCCCGCAAAGAAATGGCCCGCATCGTCTACAAACAACTGCAAACCCACCACGATCTCGTCCTCAGCTCTGCCACCCTCGTCCGCATCAACGACATGCTCCTCAGTGAATACGTCCACGAAGCCAACGGCGAGGTGCCGGCATGACGGGTGAAGTCAGAAGTCAGAAGTACCATCTGACCCTGATTACCAGGGCTTACTGGTTCGGATTTCCGATGTGTACACCACTGGACAAATCCGTGCGACCCGGGCGGTGAACACCCACATCACCGAGACCTACTGGCAAATCGGGCGGGACATCGTCGAGTTCGAACAAGAAGGAAAGGTGCGGGCGGAATACGGGAAGGCACTGCTGACCCGGCTCAGCCGTGACCTCTCCCTGCGTCATGGCAAAGGTTTCAGTCGCAGTAATCTGATCTACATGAGGCTACTTTATCTCAATTACTCAAAAGGTCAGAAGCCTTCTGACTTATTGAGCTGGTCCCATCATGTGGAGCTTTTACGAATCGAAGACTCTCTGGAACGCAGCTTTTATGAAAAACAGGCCATCCTCGAAAAATGGTCTGTTCCAGAGCTGAAACGCCAAAAAAAATCCTCCCTCTTCCTTCGCCTGGCCGCAGGCAAGGACAAAGAGGAACTGCGCCAACTCGCCACCCGCGGACAAGAAATCGCGCAACCCGCCGACATTCTTCGCGATCCCTACGTATTCGAGTTCCTGAAAATCCCCGAGCCGCACGAACTGTCCGAAACCGATCTGGAAACTCGTCTCTGTGACCACCTGCAACCCTTTCTTCTTGAACTCGGCAAGGGCTTCACCTTTGTCGGCCGACAATACCGTATCACCCTCAACAATACCCACTACCGTGTCGATTTGGTTTTTTACCACCGCATCCTCCGTTGTTTTGTGCTGATCGATCTTAAAATCAACGAAGTTGAACACCACGACATCGGCCAGATGAACATGTATCTCGGCTATTTTGCCACCGAGGAGAATGTGGAGGGCGACAACCCGCCCATCGGCATCATTCTCACCCGCAATCAGGACGAACTTCTCGTCGAATACGCCACCTATCAAATGAACAGTCAGCTCTTCGTCCAGAAATACCAACTCTACCTCCCCGACCGCGAGGAACTCCGCCGTGAACTCGAATTGACTCTCGAACAAGCCGGAAATTCCAACTCCTAACATCTTCCCTAACCTCTCCCCTCTGACTTCTGATCTCTCTACCCCATGACGTCCTCCCAACTCTTCCAAAACCAGGCCAAGCGCCTCATCGACGAACTCAAATCCGTCTGCCACAACTACGGCCTCGGCAACGACGGCAACGAGTTCAAAATCATCACCCAGATTTTTCTCTACAAATTCCTCAACGACAAGTTCGCCCACGAGGTCAAGCGACTCGACCCCGCCCTCGCCAAGGCACCTTCCTGGGAGGAGGCCCTGCGCGGATATTCACCCGGGGAC
>PXDL01000191.1 GCA_003566395.1 Balneolia bacterium
ACCTCACGGCCAGCCACGACACGCCAAGGTTCAGCACCTCTATCTTTAATCAGGGAATCAACAAATATCAGGTGAATCCGCGTGAAAATCCGGAATATAAAATACACCGACCGGATGAGCGGACCTGGAGAGACGTTCGGCTTATTCTGGCTCAGCAGTTTACATGGATCGGCGCACCTCATATCTGGATGGGGGATGAGTTCGGTATGTGGGGAGCCGACGACCCGGATAACCGAAAACCGCTTATCTGGCCCGATTTGGAATTCGATGACGAAACGGCGCATCCCTTCGGGCTGGAAAAACCGCGCGACAAGGTTGAAGCCGACATGGAGCTGCATGCCTATTACCGCAGTCTCATTCACCTTAGAAGGGATCATCCCGTCTTTTCACGCGGAGAGCTGGATTACGTTCTCACCGACGACAAGCGCAGTGTGCTTGCCTATGAGCGCACGCTCGGTGATGCTTATGCACTTGTGATCATCAACAACAGCAGTCAACCGGCCGATATTGAGCTTACCCTTCCGGAAGATGCTAAGACAGGTCTCCGGGATGCTTTAGGGGAAGATTCCATCACCTATAACATTTTTGAATACCGGTTCCGGGCAACCATTCTGCCGAAGAGTGTTGCAATTCTTTTGAATTGATTTCTACGCTGCTTCAATCAAATACAAATGGCATCTCCGAAGTTTCGAAGATGCCATTTGTATTTCAAGAAAGCGGTTTGAGGAATATGCCGGTTGGCAAAATGCGAAACGGGCAAGTATATTAGTTTCATGATGCCTCGCTGCTGCAATGTTGTGAGAGCAAATCTATGATTGATCAATAGGCTCGAGCCGATAGACCCGACCAAACCGTGAAGCTGATTCCATGTCTTCCTTTAACAAAGCTTCCCGGACATCATCGAGCTTGTTTGCATCTTCTACACTGAGATAGGGAGCCCACTCTTCTTCGTCATAGTGCTAATCAATTCTGTGCAGGAATGTTTCACTCCAGCGTTTGGGTCCGGCCTATAGGATGTAATGAAAACTACCGGTTTGTTATATCCTCTGGGAATACCCCACAAAACATGAACTGGATTACCGTATCTATCATTTTGCAAAAGTAATATACATTTTCCTTTTGGATAATCAGGATATTCTTCCACTATTTGAGCTTTGTCAACACTATCAAGCAACTATTTAACGGTTAGCCCGTCTTCAGCCAATTCATCATATCCGTGTTCCGAAATTCGAATATACCCGGTATGTATTAAATGGCGGACTGTGTTTAAAAACTCGCTCAACGTTAAAGCTCCGTATCAACAACTGTTAATAAACTCCTTTTACAACGATAATAGAATATAAGCTGCTAAGCCACAAACATACTCTGAGGGAGCATTACTGAAAAGTACATAACATAAATTTGAGCCAACCCTGAAAAGAATTTTTGAGAGATTTTCACCCTCTCCATTTCCCATAGTGTCATTTTTTGAGAAATGGTCTTTTCGGAGCTGACTCAAACGTTAATTACGGCAATTATTATTGCTTTGCTGTACAGCCGGTTAGCTTTCGCCCGTGGCCGGCTTTCCAAACATTTCCTTATTGATCAGGAAAATCCAGGGAATCACAAATATCCAGTGACGGACCATTGATCCGATCGTCATGTCGATACCTGCGTTCAGGCCCATCACGCCTGCTCCCACGAGTGGGAACATGAAGAACCAAACCAGTGCGACGGTTTGAGCGGTGATGAAAATGAAGGGTCTCAGCCAGGCCGGTCCCCATAATGAGGGAGCAATGCCGGCATAAAGAATTGCCAAAAGTACTCCGTTGCTGAAGTGGCCGAACACACCGTAGGTGAGTCCGAGGCCGGTTTTTTCACCAAGGAGGGCGGGAATATCCCACCATCCCATACCCATGATCAGGCCGAAGAGGTCAAACAAAACGGTACCGGCTAAACCGGCTATTATGGCATTTTTCCAGTTAATGGTATGCATAGTTCTTCCTCCGGTTTAGCTTATGGTTTCGGTGAGTTCAGGGGCTTCCGGAAAATCGACCGGAATATCTGTTACGTTGTGCAGGAGGTTTGTAGTGGTTTTGTCGCCGATACCGACGATTACATCCACGAGGTTCTCTTTGGTAAATCCGGCATCAAAAAAGCGGGTTAACTTTTCGTCGTCAATCTTACCCTTGTTCTCTGTGACTGCTTTAGTGAGCCGGGCAAGCGCATCAAGTCGTTCATCAAACGGAGCGCGGCCCTGTCTGAGTTCGAGGACTTGATCGTCGGTAAATCCATTCATTTTACCGATGGCGGTATGTGCCGCCTGGCAGTAGGTGCACCCGTTTACCTGGCTCACCACAAGGTTGACAACCTCTTTCTCTTTGTTGCTGAGTGAGGTTTTTCCATTGGAAAAGTTCAGGTAGCGGGCCAGTGCCGTATCGGAATAGGCATAGGTGGCATAAATATTCGGGGTAAAGCCGATCTTATTTTTCAGCTCATCCAGAATCTGACGGTTTTCGTTGGATACGTTTTCACGTTTTGGAACATCAAATGGTCTCATAATTACTTTACTTTGGTTTGGTTATTGTTGAATTAACTGTTCCCAAAGTAGCGTAGTTACGGCTGTCGGAAAATGGCAGTAGTACACGCAAGATTGTCAATTCTGCCCTGAGTTAGATTTTCAAGCCCTGCTTTTTAAACTGAGAAGGAGTCAAGCCCGTATGGCGCTTGAATAGTTTGCTGAATTGTGCGGGGTCATTGTAGCCGAGATCAAAACCGATTTCTTTCGCAGATTTTTCGGTGTAATAAAGCATCTGCTTTGCTTCCATCATTACCCGGTTGTGGATAACCTGAAGCGGTGATTCCTGTGAATAGCGGCTGAAAACATTGGTGATGGTTTTTGGGGATTTATACAAAAGCTCTGCATATTCGACCACCGTTTTTTTTGTTTTGAAATGCTGCTCAACCAGCACGTTGAAGTTTCGGATTAAATCAATATCGGATTGGCGGCCAACTTGTTTGAGTAGCTGCTTTTTTGCCAGTCGGGTGCAGCGTATGATCAGGCGTTTCAGCAAAATCCGAAGCATTTCCTCCTGATTGGTATCCGCCTCTCCGAACTCTTCTTTGAGAACCGAAAAGAGCGTTTGAAGCCGTCGGGTTTCATCTTGGCCGAGTTTCAGAACCGGAGAGGTGTTAGACCCGAAGAAAAGCAGGCCGTTGCAGGATACTTCGCTGTCATAGGTGTGAACACAGTAAAATTCCCGGTTAAATAACAGGGTTTTCAGCGAAGGTGCAGAATTGTCAATTCGGACTTTGTGCAGATAGGTGGTGCAGAATATGTGATGAGGAGGCAGTTCCATGATTCTGTCATCCACATGAATCTGAATAGATTTCTGTCCGCTGTTCCAGATGAACATCATAAACCGGCCCTGCCTCAGGTAATCAGCCGGAAACCCTTCGGCCAGGGCAAAGCACGCATTAATATCCGAATTCTTAAAAACCTGCATCACAATTGAATTCCGGATTTAATTATTGAAATAGCGTTGAGCCCAGGCAGCGGTTACTTCCCCAACGTACCGACTGTCGGACTCTGACGTCAACAGATGATCGGCATCATCCAGTGAAACAAAGCTTTTGGGATGACGGGCGAGTTTATAAATTCGTGCGGCATTATCCACGGAAACAGTATCGTCTGTAGGTGAATGAAAAATCATGAGAGCCTTGCCAAGATTACGGATCGTATCGTCCATCTTTTGCTCCTGTATATCGATCAGAAACTGTTTTTTAACCATGAACGGACGCCCTGCAAGTTGGACTTTGGCTTCGCCTTTTGACAAGATTTCCTCTTTATGATCCTCAAAATGATGGATTACATGAGCCGGACTGCAGGGTGAGCCTATGGTGGCCACGGCTTTTACAGAGGGAAGGTCACCGGCGGCCCGGAGGACAGCTGTGCCGCCCAGCGAGTGACCGATCAGAACAGAGGGAAGGTTTGTAAACTCTTCCATTTTTTCTGCTGCATCGAGGAGATCGTTCACATCCGAGGAAAAATTGGAATCCGCAAAATCCCCTTCGCTCTCGCCCAGGCCCGTAAAGTCAAAACGAAATACAGATAGCCCGCGATCTGTGAGCGCTCTTGAAATGTTTCCGGCCGCCCGCAGATTTTTACCGCAGGTGAAGCAGTGTGCGAAGAGCACAGAATTTTTACCCTTACCCGAATCAGGATAATCAAACCGGGCGGACAGGTGGAAGCCGTCCCGGTTTTTAAATGTCAGTTTTTTACTTTTCATACAACCCTTCTTTTAGTTTTTTTGCCGTCGAAACCGGGCCGAGAATAGCTTCGGCCTGATCTGTCGGGCACGTCAAAAATTATTCGGCCATCTCCGTTTCCGGATAAAAGACCAGCCAGGCAAACGCAAAGTAATCACCATATACCATAGGTTCCAGCTGTTTTCCTTCAAGTTCGCCCGAAACAGCTTTTCCGGAAATGTTCCAGACACTCCCCGTTTCCAGGTCGCGGAGGGTGCCGTCGGAGTATTCAAAACTCAGCCGCCGGTCAACGAGAAAAGGACTGAAAACGCCGGTCGATCCGTCATCTCTCGACCGGGAAATGGTGCTGTTGTCCATAGCGGAAGCCATACCGTCCAGATGGAAGATTACGATTTCCTGACCGCCTACCGTATCGTGTATTACGCGCTCACTTCTTGTCAGTGAGTAAGTATATCCTTTTACCTGCTCATCGGTACGCACTCCGATTACTTTTTCCATCGGTGGAATAGCGCCCGGCACTTCTTTGTCGAGCAGGAAAGGGGAATTGTCGATATCGTCGTACCCGGCATAGGGGTTTTGGCCGTAATTTCTTCTGTGGCCGGTTTCTCTTGAAAGTACCTCGGCTTCCGGAAATGCCTCCCGGAACTGATCGAAGGAAATTAACTGGCTGGGGATGATGGTCAGTATATCGCCGGTTAAATCACCTACAAGAGCTTCTCCGGAGAACTGCTGCCACAGGCTTTCGGTGGTCCGGTCGTACATTATCATGTCTGAATGCCGCAAGAGACCGGATACACCAAACTCAAGTACTTCGCCCTCATGTCTGCGATCGAAAACAATGGCGGAGTAGCAAAGCGGGCAAAACGTTACGGCAACCGGAACACCGCCAAGCTCGTCGTTGGCGATTTCATGCCACATGAGAATCTGAATCGGGTAGGCCCGTGCCTGCCCGTTGATTTCAAGGGATATAACCGGCTCTCGACCGTCCAGCCATCCTGCGGCTTCATCCTGAGAAATAAATTTTGGGTCATCGATGGATGGAATTCCGTCTTTACCGGGTCCGCCGTCAATAAGTTCATTGAGGTCTATGCTTCGCTTATCCGGATTGGTATCAAAACCGGGTAAATTCTGGGATTGACCTGGAATGCATCCGGGTAGAAAAATCAGAATGAGGGAAACAAGCGGGATGAATACGAGGTGGTTCAGATGTTGAGTAATCATACTGTCAAGTGTTTGTTGATGCCTTTTAGTCAGGCAAAGGTTTCATTAGCGTGTCGTAATTTTATATCATACAGGTTAGATGTTTCATCTGAGAAAATTCTTACTTCAAAAAAACAGGATTGATTATGGCGTATATCGAAACCTTGTCTCCCGGGCAGGCTGAGGGAGACCTTAAAAAAGTATATGACGCTCTGGAAAAAAGTCGGGGAAAAATTGCAGAAGTACATAAAATTCAAAGCCTGAATCCTTCGGCCCTTGCCGCTCATATGGAATTATATATGACGCTTATGTTCGGAAAATCGCCTCTGAAACGGTACCAAAGGGAAATGCTGGGCGTGGTTGTATCGGCGGCCAACGGGTGCGATTACTGTATCAATCACCATGAAGAGGCTCTGCTGGCCTACTGGAAAGATGCAGACAAAACCCGACTGCTTCACACCGACAGGTCCCGGCTTGACCTCGAAAAAACCGATACGTTGCTTTGTGACCTTGCCGAAAAGCTTACCCTCAATCACCATCAGAGTTATGAACAGGATATTTCCGGCTTACAACAGGCCGGGCTTCAGGACCGGGCCATACTCGATGCGGTGCAGATTATCGCCTATTTCAACTTTGTTAATCGCATGGTCCTCGGGTTAGGGGTGGAGTTCAGTGAGGAAGAGAAAAAAGGCTATATGTATTAAGTACAGGGGGTGCCAATCCCGGCAACAGTAAGACACCTGATTCAGGCGCCCTACCCTACAGCAATACTTTTTGGTAATAAATGATGTATATACCCGCACCGATAAGCAGTACACCGGTAACGCGTTCCATGTGGGGCAAAATGAGTCTGAGGTATTTCATCATGGTTTTACGGGCTACGGCGGAAAGCACGATAGCACCGATCATCATCAGGCTCATACCCGCAAAGTAGGCGCCAAAATAGCCTGCACCGGTCCATACGGAAGGCGCGGCGATCGCCTGTGTGGCAACAATAAGGAACAGCGGAAACAGACAGCCCAGAGCACCGATTGCATAGGCAACTCCGAATAAAAACGCCTCTGCGATCTCCGAACCTGGCGTAGCATGATTCACGTTAAGGGTAATAGACATGCTTTTACCTGCAAGCATGATGATGCCTATTAGTATAAACAAGGCACCCATTCCCATTGTGATCCATTTCAGGTAATCTTTAACAAGCTGAGCGGCCACTATGATGAGGAAGCCGGCTATCGCATAGATTACCAAAATACCTGCAATACTGAGCAGGGCAAGTTTTAGGCCTCTTGTTAGCCGCGTGACAAGGCCGGGATCAACGGCCTCTGTTCTGGAAATAAAGGCAACGATGTATCCCGGCAGCAAAGCCACGGCGCAGGGGGCCAGAAAAGCCATTACGCCCTGAAAAAAAGAGAAATAGTAAAACTCCATGCACCTTAGTTTATAAGGCCGGCAAACAGGCTTCGGTACTCATCGGCAGAAAGTGCCTGACCGGGTTTTTTGAAGACGATATTTCCCTGGCGGTCAACTCCGACGGTGGTAGCTTGGTTAGACACTCCGAAATCGAGCATTACTTGTGGGTGACCTTCGGTGCTTGGAAACTTGAAATTGCGGTCTTTAGCCAACTTGCGGATTACATCTTCAGAATCGGAGGGGTCGATACTGATGGCCACAAAGGTCAGATCGTTCTCAAACTCGGGATAAACCTCGGAGAGGGCGGGCCAGTTGCGTGCACAGGTTGAGCACCACGATGCCATAAAATAGACCACAACCGGTTTGTCTTCTTCCATAGATTGTTTGAGGCTGATGGTATTTCCATCGATGGTGGTAACTTCAAAATCCGGAGCTTTTTCAGCCTGTTCCTGTTCTGGTTGAGATGCTTCGTTTTCCGAATTGTCATCTGATGCACAGCCTGCAACAAGCAAGGCGGAGAATAAAAAGGCGAAAAAGATGTTTACGTTAAGTTTCATAATCAATAGGGGTATAGTTTAAGTGAAAAGTACTCTTTGAAGCTACATAAGATGAAGCCGGGAAGTATCCCGATTCTGTAACGGAAGAGTGAACGTCTTGTAACAGCCCGGGGAAATCTACCGCAGAACTGCAGGCAGAGAAATACGAAAGGTGGTCCCTTTGTTCAGGCTGCTGGTTACGTTTAGCTCGGCGCCATGTAGATTGAATATTTTCCGCGCAATAGCCAGGCCCAGTCCGGACCCATGATTACCGGAACGGCTTTTGTCGATTTGGTAGAAGCGGTCGAAGATGAAAGGGAGATCCGATTCGGGAATACCTGAGCCGGTATCACATACTTCAACAATCACATCTTTTCCGCTATGGGTTGATGTGATTGTTACCGAGCCTCCTTCCGGAGTATGCCGGATTGCGTTATCCACAAGATTGGTCAGGGCCCGGTTCATAAGGGCAATATCGGCTTTAACACGGGTGCCGGTTTGTTCCGGGAAGACGGCAGACAGCGAGACTCCTTTAGCCGTGGCAATCGGCTTAAACTGATGAACCAGATCCTGAAGCAGCTCCGGCATGGAAATAAATTCAGGCTCGGGCGTGATTTCTTCGGCATCCAGCCTGCTCAGGCTGAAGAGGTCTTCAATAAGCCGGTTCAGTTTCTGGGTATTTGAAATGACGGTACGGATGTAGCTTTCCAGCTCCTGTTGGGAGATAGAATCCTTCTTCATCTGAATGGTCTCAAGATATCCCTGTATGGAAGCTATAGGGCTTCGCAAATCATGAGAAACATTGGCTATCAATTCGCGGCGGAGCCGGTCGGTTTTGCGAATCTCCTTCATATTTTCCACCAGATTGTCGGCCATCCGGTTGAAACAGACCGAAAGCTCGGTTAACTCGTCGTTGCCTTCCGGCTGTATCCGCTCGTTAAGCTGTCCTCTTTCGAACGCGGAGACAGTTTTCTTAATTTTTTTCAGACGCGAAGTGATATTTGAAAAAATAAACAGGCCGGTCACCAGGCTGATCAGCATTACTAATCCGATAAGCATTAGAGAGCCACGTAAAATATAGCTGTTGGAAATCAGGGCGGCGGTCTGTGTAAACTGTTCGCCCTCAAGTACCACATACAGATAGCATCCGGATGAACCCATGATGCTTATAGGAGCAGCGCTGAACGGTTTTTTGCGATCAGGATTCAGCGGGTCGGTACCCAGAAGAGGCAGCTTCCGGCCGGCAATAAATGCATCAAGAGGAGCCGTATCAACCCGGCGGTTTTCAATATCAATCAGCTGCTCTGTAGCAGGTATGGCACTTTTAATCATCCCGTTGCGGTCGAGCAGGTAAAAATCGAATTGCGGGTTTTTCCCGCTCAATTCGGTGAGTTTGGCCTGTATGGTTTCATGATCAAAAGAGTCGGCTACTACGGGCTCCACATCTTCAGCAAGGGTGGCGGCCAGATTTTTATTGGTAAACTGTATGGTTTCCCGGGCAATATCTGCCGAGGCATTCAGGGTGATGAAAATAACCAACAGCCCGAATCCGACCAGGATGGCTGAAAAGGCGGCGGCGATTTTTATATAAAAACTACTCATTGGTTCTCCTTTCGTCTTTATCTGCAAAGCGATAACCGACGCCCCATACCGTGCGAATGTAGTGAGGATCTGAGGGATCGACCTCAATTTTACTACGCAGCCGGTTAATGTGGGAGTTTACGGTATGGCTGTAGCCGTCGAAACGATAGCCCCATACGATGTTGAGAAGCTCTTCGCGGCTGTACGCTTTCCCCGGATTTTGGAAAAACAACATCAGAAGATCGTATTCTTTGCCGGTAAGTTCCATGATGTCGCCGTTCAACGTAACTTTTCGTTTAGCCGGGTCGGCTTTCAGGCCGTCGAACTCCAGCATTTCGGAAGGCTGAGATTCGTCGGCTCCGGATGAAACCCGGACTCTCCTGAACATGGCTTTTACGCGGGCCAGAAGTTCACGAATGCTGAACGGCTTGGTCAGGTAGTCGTCGGCTCCCAGCTCAAGCCCAAGCACTTTATCCACTTCCTCCGCTTTTGCCGTAAGCATCAAAACAGGCACCGTTTTGCTTTTATTCCGAATCGACTTGCAAACTTCGAATCCGTCAAGTCGCGGGAGCATAATATCAAGAATAACAAGATCCGGGCGAACAGACTCATACACCTCGAGGGCGGAAAGTCCGTCACCGGCCGTATGAACGTTATATCCCTGATCTGTCAGATTAATGCGGAGCAGATTCTGGAGATCGAGATTATCCTCGACTACGAGGATATGCAGCTGGTTCGGATCCATAGTTAAACGATAATTGGCACGTATTCCATTATAAGAAAGCTTTGATGAACCAGGAATCCTGGTTGTATTCAATCCCGGACCAAAAATGAAACCGCAGTTTTCCGAACCTTCGGAGTTCGGGGATTTAATTGATGTGACAGGGCAGAAGAGCGGATTTGCAAAGCCTTAAGTAAAAGTAATATCATCATAGCTGATGATAAAAACATCACATTAGTATAACAGAACCGGTAAAACGTATATTTAACCAAAGTGCGAATGCCGGGCCGGAAAGCAAAACCGATACAAGTGGTATCCGGGAACGCGGGTAAGATTCCCTTATTCTGTTCCCATCACAGAGTCGATGTTTTCTTACAGATGCCGGCAGGGCCTGACAAAATTTCCAGGTCGAAGAGCTGTGCCACTTGGCAAGGTTTTTGCAGCTTTTTATGCAAAAAAAGCATTATGGATTACAAAGATTACTATGACATATTAGGTGTTTCCAGAAAGGCTTCTCAGGATGAAATCAAGAAAGCCTACCGGAAACTTGCCGCTAAATACCATCCGGATGTGCATAAAGAAAAAGATGGCACGGCCAAACGCTTCACCGAGATAGGAGAGGCCTACGAGGTGCTGAAAGATCCGGAAAAGCGCAAGTTGTATGATAAAGTCGGCAAAAACTGGAAACAGTATCAGCAGGCCGGAGTTGATCCCGATGATGCTGGAGGATTTGGCGGATTCGGTGGCTTCAACGGCGGCGGACAAGGCGGGCGGACCTATCAGTACAGCTCGCAGGGCGAAAATCCTTTCGGTGGCGGATTTTCAGATTTTTTCGAGTCCCTGTTCGGCGGACGTGCTTCCGGGTTCAGAGGACAGGCCGATCCGTTTTCAGGTGCTCCCGGAGCAGGGCGACAACGTACCGCAAGAGGGCAAGACGTTACCGCTACGCTGAATATTACGCTTGACGAAGCTATTACCGGAAGCAGTAGGACCATCCGCGTGGGCGATGAGCAGATGAGCGTTAAAATTCCCGCAGGCATCACCGACGGCAAAAAACTGAAGCTGAAAGAGAAAGGCCGCCCCGGCCCGGACGGCGTAACAAGGGGAGACTTACTGTTGAAAGTAAAGCTGCTGCCGCACGATCGATTTTATTTGCAGGACGGAAAGTTGTACGCCGATCAACCGGTTGACGTCTCCGTGTTGATGCTCGGCGGTCAAATTCCGGTTCAGACCCCGGATAAGCAAATACGCCTTACTATTGCAGAAGGCACGCAAAACGGGAAAGTGTTCAGAATACCCGGCATGGGATTCCCTGAGTTTCGCAAACCCGAGAACAGAGGCCCGCTGTATGTGAAAGTCTCGGCTGCCATCCCTCAAAACCTCACCGAGACCCAGAAAAAGCTGATAAGCGAAGCCTTTCAATCCTGACCGGCTTTAGCGGCTGACTTTCGTTTCCGGTAAATTTTGCGGTTTGCCAGAAAAATGAGCGGCACCATGAAAACTGTGGGCGCAATCCATATCAGCCAGGCCGGATTTGTTGAAATATTGGTAACCAGAAAAGCCGTAACTGCTGCAATCGTAGCCCCGATCATCGATCCCTGATGCGAGCTGATCCGGTCTTTGCCCTTTAACCCGCCCTTTCTGAATTGCAGCAAGTTCTGCCCGGCCAAAAACCCGCCGATAAGGCCGAAAAAAAATAAAACAATTCCAAAACTATTCCCGCCGAAATGGTAAAATATGCCGGTAACGAGCATGACTCCGGCTGTTAAAATCATCACCCATGCGCCGGCTTTATCCGCGGTCTCCACCTCTCCTTTGCGATTGAGCGCCATTCTCCATCCGTGGTACGTCAGATAAAAGCTGAAGATCGCGATAACGAGTAGAAACATGTTCGGTCTGATGAGGGTGAGGGCAACCGATGTAAGGAAAACGCCCGTCATAGACCAGCAGAAAATCCGGCCGCTGATCAGGTGTGTGGGGTGATGGTCGTAACCCATTTTAGTAAGTATGGCAACGAAGCTGCTAAATAATGCCGCAAACCCCGCAACGATGTGAATAATCAAAAGTACCTGGTACATATCAATCTGTTTTTATTGTAGGTTGAAGTCAAAATAGAACGAACATCCGGCTTCTAAAACAGCAAGCAGCTGAGCGGGCGATTTTGAATGATCGGTGACATATTGAATTGCTGCATGGAAAACCTGACAGAAAACAGTACCCCTTGATGACAGTTTCTTTCCCCTTAGTGAACGAAACGGCAGACCGGAGGCACGACCGGCAGTTTGCCTGCAATTACGGCATAATAAAGCGTTTGGAACGAATTTCGTAGATGAAGAAGAAAAAAACAAGATTTATCCAATAGACGACAGACTCATGAACTTGAATAAATTTACAATTAAGGCGCAGGAAGCCATACAGGCGGCTTTTGAGAAGGCGGCCGATAAGAATCAGCAGGCCGTTGAGCCGGATCATTTGCTGCTGGCGCTTCTCACAGACAAGCAGGGCATTAGCCTGAGTATTCTGAAGAAAGTTGGGGTCAACACGGACGCCATCACCCAAAAATTACAGGGCCATCTTGACACGCTGCCGACCGTGAAAGGAGCCTCGGTTTCGGGACAGTACCCCGGAAACGACTTGAAGGCGGTGCTGGATTCGGCTTCTAAAATTTCCTCAAAAATGGGAGATGAATACATCAGCTCGGAGCATATTCTGCTCGCGACGATGGATCATAATATCCATGCAGCCCGTGTTTTGAAAGATCAGGGCCTCACCAAAGACAGCCTGATGAAAGTGCTGAAGGAAGTACGCGGCAGCAGCAGGGTGGACGATCCTAATGCGGAAAGCCGGTATCAGTCGCTGCAAAAATATACGCGCGACCTGAACGAATTGGCTGAAAAAAACAAGCTTGATCCGGTAATCGGCAGGGATCAGGAAATCCGCCGGGTGATGCAAATCCTGAACCGGCGAACAAAGAACAATCCCGTTCTTATCGGTGAGCCGGGCGTGGGTAAAACGGCCATTGCCGAAGGTCT
>PXDL01000001.1 GCA_003566395.1 Balneolia bacterium
TGAAGTAGCAAAAATGCCCACCCGCGTCGGGCCGACAGAGCCATGTGTATCTATAGAATTAGTTGTCTGGGGATGATATGCGTTACCTACATTCTCCTGATAATTTCCTGAGACGCGCTCATCTGCCTGCCCTATGTTTTCAAAGCTGTATTGATCGACAGCTATTGAGTTGTTTCCCCAGGCAAATTCCCCCACTTCCGGAAACATCGGGCCACGCGCTGCTTTCTCGAACTCAAGCTCGGTCATTACCCTGGTGGACGACCAGCTTGCATATGCATGAGGGTCTTCCATGGTGATATAGTGAATGGGTACGAGCGGCGCCTGAGTTTCATAAAAGCCGTTATTGAACTCCATCATATTTCGGTTGTGCTGATTGAACTGCAGGTGAGTATCCCAAAGGCCCTCCCGGAATATTGTATTAGCTTGTGTTGTAGTCAGGGTATTTAAAAAATCGACCATCTGCTGTTGAGTCACCGGATGCTTCATGATGTAAAATCCGGCGTAACCATTAGGGAATGACGCGGGTATAGGGCCAACCTGATCATGAATGAATTCTTCTGCGGAGCCTGATCCTCTGTTGTAGAATAGTTCTCCGGCGTTTTGGCCAACTTCAATCGCTCCCGCACTTGTAACCAGAAAGGGCGAGCCGGGGGTGTTGCCTTCATAAAATTGATATCCACCTGTTTGACCGTCTCCCAGATAGAAACTGCCTTCGGGTATAAAAATCTTCTCAATGGCAAATACCTGTACAGCCACCACATCGGTATTATTTATACCATTTGAAGCGTAGTTCCAGCGCAGTTGCGCACCTGTTATAGAAAACTCTCCACTACCGGCTCCGCTGCGATAGAAAAAAGCTCCCATTCCAGGGTTGGATGAAGGATTGTAGGGTAAATTTTCATGTATCAATCCGGTTTGTACCAGTGCCGGCGTCCCGCTTCCCGCACTATGGCCTGAGGCATACAAACGGGCGTGTCTCCACGTACTGCTTCCTTCGGTGCGATATTTCACAAACACCCAGGCAGCATCCCAGTTGCCGGGCCCGTCGGTAACCCGCCAGGAGTTTTCCCAGCTCAGATCGAACTGAACATATACATAGCCTTCACTTGTATTCTGACCTGTGAGGCTGATGTTATCGATCTTAACGTCATTTGCGTGCAGCGTGCCAAAGAAAGCGAAAAGCAGCAGTGTAGTGAGGAGGGGTACTATTATCCGGCTCATGATTTACTGAATTTGTGTACGTTTGGATGGTTGATGCCAAAGTACATCATATGCCGGTATCTGATAATCGCCCGTTAGGGTGATTTTTTTGATTAGAGCGATTAATAAGATTCAGCGACGTCGCAACTTGCGATTTGATCGGTTCATCAGATCGCTACGTCTCTAAATCGGAAATCTCAAGAATCGTTAAATCACCTGCATTCACTACCCGACCCATCATCCGAAAATTTGATGTAGCGATTTGCAGGATTTAGCGACGTGGCGGTGTGCGACCTGTTCTCAGAGCTATTGTTGCCTGTTACGCAGATACTTGTGTGCTCTAAATCAGTTGTTATCCAGATATTTGATAACCGCTTCGGTGCGGGTGCGTACCTGAAGTTTTTCGTAAATATTACGGATATGCGATTTTACGGTATCTTTGGCGATAAACAGCTTCCCGGCAATTTCTTTATACATATAGCCGGAAGCCAGTAGTGTAAGTATTTCATGCTCCCGGGACGTTAGGCTGCCGAGATCGTTTTGATGTTTGTCTTTCTGAATGGTATGAAATGAATGAACCACCTTTCTGGCAATTTGCGCGCTCATTGGGGCGCCGCCGTCGATTACATCGTGAATAGATTCGAGAATAACGGAGGGAGAGGTGGATTTAAGCAGATAACCGGATGCCCCGGCGGCCAGCGATTCAAATATACGCTCGTTATCTTCATACACGGTAAGCATTACTACAAGAATCTGAGGATCGGCCTCACGAATTGCTTTCATGCATTCAATGCCGTTTTTACCGGGCAGATTGATGTCCATCAGCACGATATCGGGCTTTTTGGCCGGAATGTCGGTAATCGCGTCTTCGGCGTTGGAATAACCGCTCACGCACCGAAAGCCGGGCGCTCCTTCCAGCAGAATGATGAACATATTCCGGATACGGTCGTCGTCCTCTACTATGGAAACGCGTACAGGTTGAGTTTGGTTGGTTGTCATTTAAAGAATATACGCAGTTAGGAGCTGTATATGCCATCACCCTAAAGGGTTAGATTAATATCTGTTATGTAATCGAAATTTTTAGTGTTTGATAAATACCAGCGAATTTATAGAAAACGAATCAAAGACTTAATGCACCCTTATTTTTTGGAGTAAATCTAAATCGAACCCTATTTATAGGATGTGTTTTTGAAACTCCGTTATTGAAATAAACTTCTCCTACCTTTTGTGCGGAAAATGGGTAACCGGTTTCAGAGGACAGTATCAGTAAACAGTATCAGTGAAGATTGTAAGCTATTTATAAAGTAGCCGTAGTTTATTTCACTAATTTTCTTTGTGTGTACAATTCATTCACAATCCAAAATCACTGTAGTCCGGGGAAACTGATTCATACTGTATCCGTTGGCAGCATGTTTTTGTCCCGCGGATTACGCGGATTGAACGGATTGTTCCGGCCAACCTACGAAGTTCCGTGCCCTGAAGTAGTTTAGAGCCGGAGTTTTTACTTTTTGGGATTAGAGTTAAGAATGGGTAGAGGCCCATGCAAAAAGGCTGAAATCCTATTCATAGTTTGATTTAAAGGACCAAATCCGGCCTTGTGAAAAAATGGCGAAGGTCGCTCCGCTCCCAATTTTGAATGGTGGGTTTTGAATTTTGAATGACCTCCGTCAAAA
>PXDL01000521.1 GCA_003566395.1 Balneolia bacterium
ATTTCTGAATTACCCCGTAACTAAAAGCTCCCATCCTTGCCAAGGGTGGCAGCCGCCAGACTGACGGGGTGGTTGACCAGCGTCTAAACCTCCACGACACGAATTTGGGGCCGGATGTAATCCTGAGCCAACTCAACCTCCGGCAACCCCTCCGACCGCTCCGCGGCCACATCCCCTTGGCTGGAGAAAAGCATTTTCATTTTTCAGTGTCAGTGTTCAGAAACAGAGCAAAAGAGGAAGTAACATGATTCAATCCGGGGTATGGGTTTATAATATACATTGGAGAATTCTCCGTATTCGTCGGAGTTATTTATATATTAATAATATACTTACACGTGAACGTAGCCGAAATCACCCTGGAGAGTAATGGGGTGGGAATCCAATCCCACCCATTTTGAATTTTTGCATTTTTCTATTTGAATTATTTAACCAGCATCATCTTCTTCGTTTCAACAACGCTTCCGGCTGTAAGACGATAAAGATATACCCCGCCGGCCAGGTTAGAGGCATTAAACGAGACCGAATAGTGACCCGCGTTCTGTTGTCCCCTTACCAATGTGGCTATACGCTGCCCTGTCACATTATAGACTTCCAGGCGCACTTGTACCGCTTCGGGCAGGTCGTAAGTGATTTGGGTGGTTGGGTTGAAGGGATTGGGATAGTTCTGATTGAGCAAAAGTGCTTTTGGTCGTTCTAAATCCGGAGTAATATTTACCGGATCACCGGTAATACCGTATTTCAGAATGGTTCCGTTTGCACCAACCGCCCAGCCGTTATCGCTGTCAAGGAAGAAAATATCTTCCATAAATACCGTAGCCGGTGTTGATACCTCGGTCCATGTTTCGCCCCCGTCAGTGGTTTCAATAATCACACCATCGGATCCGGTTGCCCATCCGGAGGTTGTATCCAGAAAAAAGACGGACATCAAGCGGGCTTCTACAGGCGTTTCCTGTGCTTCCCAGGTTTGGCCACCATCAGAAGAGTACAGGATGGTTCCGCTACTTGCGGCAATCCAGCCGTTTGAGGCATCCGTAAAAAAGACTCTGTTGATTATATTTGATGTGCCGGTCTCATATTCGGTCCATGTTTCGGCCCCATCGCTGGTTTTATAGATTTTGTTGTTGTTACGTGTTGCCCAGGCTGTATTTTCATCAATAAAAAAGAACGTCATTAACTGACTGCCAACATTGGAAATGGAACTCCAACTCTCTCCTCCGTTGGTTGTCTTATAAATTGTGCCGTCAAACACGCCTATGTAGCCGGTTTGCGCGCTCGTGAAATGGACGGATGTAAGTGCTGTTTGCGCCAGTTTATGTTGGGTCCAGCTCTCACCTCCATCGGTTGTGCCAATGTAAAATCCGTTTGTTCCAACAATATGAACCGTGTTCTCATCCCAAAAATGTGCGTCGCGGAAGAAGAAGGTAGCGGGGGTACTTACCGACCAGTTCGATCCACCATCTGTTGTTTTCAGCAGATGGATACCTCCGCCGGCCGCCCAGCCATTGTTTTCATCAAAAAAGTGAACCCTCGACATCCCGGCTCCGGTTACATTTTTGTTGATACGATTCCATGTTTCACCAAGATCATTTGTTCGCCCGATTATGCCGTTCCGTCCGACAGCCCATCCGGTTCCGGAGTCAGAAAAATCCATCCCGTAAATTTCCTTTACTCCGATTTCGGCTTCAATCCATGTTTCTCCGCCGTCACGCGTATATAGTGGATCATCAGGCCCGACTACAACGCCATTATTTTCATCAGTAAAATAAATTTTAGTTGCGACGATGGTTGAACCGCCGTCACGAGGCGTCCATGTTTCACCACCGTCTGAGGTAAACCAGATATTTCCAAATGAGGCGGCTATATATCCTTTGTTCTCATCAAGGAAAAAAATGTCTATGAAACCTCCTGATTGAGTCGGCCCCATGATTTCCCAGTTTTGGCCGGCATCAGTGGTTTTTGCAGCGATTGCATTTGCCCCGGTCGTTCCGGCAATCCATCCCGTATTTTCATCCACAAAATGGATACTGCTAACTACAAATGTTGCAATTGTATTCCGTTTCGACCAGTTTTGCCCCCCGTCGTTTGTGTACAGAACCGTTCCGCCGGGAGCACCGGCCCAACCTGTTGTTTGGTTCACAAAAAAGATATCCTGCATGGTATAAGCCGGTATGTCGGCATCCTGCTCCGTCCAGGTTTGGCCACCATCGGAGGTATGAATAATCGTGCCTTCTTCCCCTACGGCCCAGCCGTGGTTGTTTCCTGCAAATGTAACGCTGTAAAGATCCACACCGACGCCGCTATTATGCATACTCCAGGTTAAGCCCGCGTCTGTGGTTTTCAGAATCAGTCCGTCATCACCCACGGCAATAAAGCTTTCAGAATCGAATACATGAACGTCATTTAAATCAGTAACCGTTGGAACCGGATTTTGAAAGTGCCAGTTAGCTTCTTGCGCCGATAAATCAGTAATTCCGACGAAGTAAAAGAAGCAAAGGATCAGCAGTAGTACAGACTTTTTCATATCGATAAAATTAGGTTGAGGATAAATACAAAAAGCCTTTTGCAATCTTTATACCAACATTATTAAATACAAATAAATCAATAGCATAGATTGGTGAATACAAGATTGACTTTGTTTGTTATACCCGTCGCTGTTGGGGATTCACAACACTTCCACGGAATTAAAAGCGTATTGAGAAACCATCACGACACGACTTTGGGGCCGGATGAACTTCCGGGCCGGCTCAACCTCCGGCAACCACTCAGACCGCTCCGCGGCCACCTCCCCTTGGCTGGGTAGGAGCTTCTTATCAGTTTTCAGTATCAGGGTTCAGAATCAGAGTTAATGTGGGAACAACATGCTTCAATCCAAA
>PXDL01000313.1 GCA_003566395.1 Balneolia bacterium
CACGCCCTTTTCGTCAACACCACCTACCCCGTATCGCCGGTGAGCACCATCGGGCTGGCGGGCTTTTACTACCCGAGTGAGGAGGGATTCTTCATCTCTCCCAACTGGAACTACAGCGCCGCCGAGAACCTGGACCTCCTGCTGATCTCACAGATTTTTGCCGGGAGCGAAAACAGCATTTTGGGGCAGGCGGGGTATTTGGTTGCGGCGGCGTTGAAGTGGTCGTTTTGAATCTTGATCAGTCGGCCATCGGTTGATCGATAAGCTCAAAAGCTGCCGTTGACTATTTGGAAGAATGTTCTCGTTCGCGAGGTTCAATCCTAGCGTATCAAATTAACTACTATATAACTATAGGCAACAATCTGATTTTGAACATCGATTTAAATCGGTTTTGTCACCATTTTTGCAGAGCAAAAATGCCGCCAAAACCTCTGACATCGCGCTGCCATTACCCCACGGTTGACACCGTGGGCTAATGTAATTTCACCCCTGACGGGGTTCTCTGCCTTGCTTCACCGAATGAGTTATCTTTTCTTGATGTTCGGTTTGCGAACCGCGATTACTTGATACACTTTAAAAGTATTCACATCTGCTTCAGAATTATATATCATCGTCGAAGCATTCCGAATTCTATGAATTATGTGCGTCTTCAAAGCACCCCTGCGCTTGAGCCATAATAGATAAAAAACAAGTCTTACTAGTACTTTACTCTTATTCAGCCTTTTCTTATATTGCGCCTGCTCCGCTATTTATGTCGAGCAATAGAAGTTAACCAAACTAATACCAACAATATGAAGCTCGAACATATTCTTGAAAACCTCAACTCGTTCGAAAAGAACTCATTTCTAAAGATATTGGATTCAATTATTGAGCAGTCACCTAATAATCACAAGGCGATCGAAAAAATTTTGAGCGAGCAAAGCAAAGATATTCGCTCTATTGACAATCTTAATGTAGCGAGGGTTTTTGACTTGATTACGGACGAGTTTACAAAACATATTAAGGCCGAATTTCTTAAGACATCCTCTCAACTCGACATCCTGATCGACATTATTTCCCGCGACGGCAATGCTTTAATGAAACTTGACTGGTTTGCTCGATTATATGAAAAAGAGCTCAAGGAGCTGAACAAAAGAGTAAAAAAATTCAAAAATGATCTCGAGCAAGATAAAAGCAACATTGATCCGGAGCGACGACGCGATTACCGCATTTATTTGGCATGCTTGACTGAAGCCTATGAGAATGATGTCCGCAACAATCAAGACAAAAAAATCACCTCGGATGAACAGTCCATTCTAAACGTACTTGGGAAACAACTTGCCCTTTCACAAGAGGAAGTCAAGCTGGTCAACTACCTTATTATTCCTGCGAAGCCTTTAGAAATAGATCAGGTGGTGAACGATTTGAAATCCATCGGTGTCATTTTCTATTCCAAAAAGTCTAATATTATCTATGTCGCAGACGAAATGGTTCGTGTATTACGAGACGTCCGCGGCAAAGAGGTTGCCGATAAGTACTACCGCCGTGTTCTCAAGTCAATTCGTGAACCGGCGATAAATCTGGTTTGCAAAAAGCACGGGATCGACAGGAAATTATCACTTGAACAGCGCATCAAACACATCATCAATGAAGGAATTTCTTTCTCAGACTTGATGATTGAGGATGTCCATCGAAACGGTACATCTCTAACAGACAAAAAGAGGTTTCTCAATGATCTTTGCGAAAAACAGTTGGAAATATCGCCTGCCCTTAAAGGGACAGTCTTGGAAGAGAAGGTTGCCAATCTGATTCAATATTTCCATAGCATCGAGCAAGATGAAAAAGTTGGAATCTCTATCGACGGCTACGAGAAACTGCTGATTGATTTAAACCAAATTCTTCCCAAGCTCAATGAGAAAGTGCGGGGCGAATTTGAGTTCCAAGATGAGCTTGTCCTTAAGAGTGAGTTTCTCTTGAATTACAATATAAAGCCTCGCGACATTTTAGAACTTCTCACCAAAGATGAGCAAGGTACATTCTGCAAAACCAAGGAGATTAAATCAAGGGGAAACCTCATCTTAAACATATTGGACAGCTATCGAGATGTCGAAAACATCATGCTTGAGAATTATGAGAACATCGCTTTTCGAAATTTAAATGCACTCAAAGAAAACGGCGTTACCATCAAAGAATCGTTTCTCGGCGGAAAATTCGAAGAGCTTACAAAGAAGATATTCGAACAACTCGGCTTTCACGTGGATGACGAACTCCGAAAAAAGATCAACAGTAGAAAAGACATCATCGACATAATTCTTAATGTCGGCAACAATGAAATTATCCTGATTGAATGCAAAACACTGAAAGAGCGCGGATATAACAAATTCAGCTCTGTATCGAAACAGATGAAGTCCTATGCGAGTCGAGCAAAGGAACTTGGTGTGACCGTCAAAAAATCAATTCTGATTGCCCCTGAATTTTCAGATGATTTCGTGAACGAATGCGGAATGGAATATGAACTAAACCTATCGCTGATTCCTGCCTCGACCCTTATTCGTATCTCCGAAGGATTCAAAAAGTCCAAACTGAGCAAGTTCCCTCAGAACTTATTAATGCGTGATATCCTCATCCACGAGGATATTGTTTTGAAGGCAATTAACAAGTGAGTTGAGAGACACTTTGAAGCTCATTTATTAAATGCTCATTAAGCATAGAATCTTCGCGCTCACAAAAAAACTCATTAAGTTTCTTCAACCTCCCCTTTCCCAATCCAACGATTACCAAGCACAATCACCACGAAAGCCGTGCCGAACATGATGAGGCTGTAGATGGCGCTCGGGATGGTCATGGTAGCGTTCTTGAGGAGGGTGGCCGCCACGAGGATGCCGAGGGTGC
>PXDL01000298.1 GCA_003566395.1 Balneolia bacterium
CGCATGCATTGTTTGGGGCGGTGCGGTGAACCTGGCTGCTGCGGACGACAAGCTGATCAAGGTGAGGCACCCGCTTTCATTGGACCCGCGCGGCCTTCTTCTGGCATCCATACTTGCAAAGAAAAAGGCTGTCGGAGCCACCCATGTTATAATAGACATACCCATTGGAAAGGGGGCGAAGATCAAGACAAGAAACGAGGCAGAGGTGCTTGCAAAGCAGTTCAACTCCCTGGGGGAGTCCCTGGGCATGTCGGTGCACTCCCTTTTGACTGACGGGGACCATCCAATCGGCATGGCGGTCGGCCCCTCGATAGAGGCAATCGAGACCTTGAGGATACTGAAAAACGACCCGGTGTCGATTGAGCTGAAGGAGAAAAGCGCTCAGCTTTCAGGGGTCCTTCTTGAGCTGGCAGGCGCCAGCCCGCAGGGCAGGGGAAGGGATGCAGCCATGAAGCTCATGGAAACCGGCAAGGCTGACCAGAAATTCCGTGAGATGATAGAGATGCAGGGGGGCGACCCCGAGGTCACTGTCGACGACATAGCGCTAGGGAACAGCAGCTACAGCGTAAAGGCGGAGCAGAGCGGAAGGATAGAGCACATAAACAACAAGGGCATATCCGCTGTTGTGAGGGCCGCAGGGGCGCCGAAGGACAAGCGTGCGGGCATGTACCTGCATGTCGAAGAGGGCGACAAGGTCAAGGTGGGCCAGAAGATGTTCACCATCTATGCAAACTCGGAGAGGAAGGTGGGCCAGGCGATTGAGGCGTACCAACAGAGGAACCCAATCGAGTTCAGCAAAATAATAATTGAGACGCTAAGCTCATCATAGTGTGCAGAGGCGGGAAAATGTATTCAGACGAGGACATTGTAAAAGCGGTAAGGGATAAAAGAATAATAATCAGGCCATATGATGCAAAGCTTCTAAAGACCTGCTCCTACACGCTTACGCTTGACAGCGAGCTTGCCATTGCCGTCGACGGGGAGGTCGACCCGCTGAAAACTAAAGATTATGCAGGCATGTACAAAAGAACAAGGATAAAAAAAGGAAAGACTTTCGAGCTCCGGCCCGGGCAGTTCATACTCGCAAGGACAAAAGAGAGAGTCGGCATGGACGAGGGCGTGGGAATGCTTATCGACGGGACCACCACTTTTGCAAGGCTTGGGGTCACGATAATACAGACTGCAATGCTGGTACACTCGGGGCACGGCTGGCCAAAGCCGAGGAAGATAGTTCTTGAGATAAAGAACAACGGCCCGTTCAGCGTGCATCTCACCACAGGCATGAAAGTGGCTGACGGGATATTCTTCAGGCTTGAGACCCCCACGAAAAATCCTTACGACTCTGTTGGAAAATACGGGAAAAGGCTGAAAAAGGATGATTTGTTTCCGTTGAGGCAGTAAAATTCCTGCAAAAATAAAAACTTTTATATTGTTTATGTGCGTAAGGAATGCCAGATTTTTGATAAAGTGGGGTTTTTGATATGAAACAAGTTAGATGGCATGGCCGGGGCGGCCAGGGCGCTGTCACTGCTGCTGAGATTCTGGCGGTTGCGGCCTCAAAAGACGGAAAATGGTGCCAGGCATTCCCATTCTTTGGGGTGGAGAGGCGCGGGGCGCCGGTAATGGCGTTCACAAGGATATCTGACAAATACATACAGATGAGGCAGCAGGTGTACAAGCCGGATTTCATCATTGTGCTTGACCCCACATTGCTTGATGTTGTCGATGTTGCAGAGGGTTTGAGCAACAAAGGCATGGCGATAATAAACACTTCCTTGGGCCCGGAGGAGATAGCCCTTGAGACAGATGCTGAGATCAGGACAGTCGACGCGACAAAGGTTGCGCTTGAGGAGATAGGCAAGCCTTTTGTCAACACCCCTATGCTCGGTGCATTTGCCGGCGCAACAGGCGAGGTGAGCATTGATTCGATTGTGAAGGTCATCGGCTCAAGATACTCGGGCTCGATCATGGAGAAAAACATCAATGCTGCCAAAAGATGCTATGGCGAGGTGGTAAAATGAGCCCAGATGAAAAAATCACAATTGCAGGCATAGTCTATGAGCCGGGAAGCACAATAAAGACAAAAACCGGGGCATGGAGGACATTCAAGCCGGTGTTCGACCCTGAGAAGTGCAAGAGATGCGGGATTTGCGTCAAGTTCTGCCCAGAAGGCATAATTGAGGTTACAGACAAATGCGCAGAGGCGGACATGGACTATTGCAAGGGGTGCGGCATCTGTGCAAAGGCCTGCCCTTTCAAGGCAATTGAAATGGAGGTTGAGAAAAAATGACAGGCGAAGTTATGGAGGGCTCGCATGCGGTTGCCCACACAATAGCGCTTTGCAGGCCGCAGGTATGCGCCATGTACCCGATTACACCAAGCACGCACGTGCCAGAGGAGCTGTCACAAATAGTTGCAGACGGAAAGCTGAGGACCTCATTCATAAGGGTTGAATCCGAATTCGGGGCGATGTCCGCGTGCGCAGGAGCGTCGGCAACTGGGGCAAGGGCGTTCACTGCAACCGCCTCCCAGGGATTGGCGCTCATGAACGAGCTGGTATACGCGACCTCTGCAATGAGGCTCCCGATAGTTATGGTTGTTGCCAACAGGGCATTATCAGCCCCCATAAACATCTGGAACGACCACCAGGACACGATGTCTGTCAAGGACACTGGCTGGATACAGATATTCTGCGAGACAAGCCAGGAGGCTGTCGACGCATGCATACAGGCATATAAGATAGCGGAGGACAAGCGCGTCCTTCTTCCCCTTATGGTCAACATAGACGGATTCACGCTGACACACACCTACGAGAATGTGGAAATCCCATCCCAGGAGGATGTTGACGCGTTTCTGCCGTCCTACAAGGC
>PXDL01000196.1 GCA_003566395.1 Balneolia bacterium
CCCGCACTGGTAAACTGTCCTCCCACGTACAGGTCTGCGTCGATCGCCTCAAGGGCATAAATCCTGAAATCGACCCCGTCGCCCAGAGCGTGCCAGCTGCCGGCATCTGTATCATAGTGAGCAATACCGTTGGCAGCTACGCCCCCGGCATTGGCAAACCGTCCTCCCACGTACAAGTCCATGCCCATCGAGGTAAGGGCAAAGCCCCAGTGATCGACCCCGTCTCCTAAAGCGTGCCAGCTGCCGGTATCCGTATCGTAGCGGGCAATGTTGTTAGCAGCCTCGCCGCCGGCGCTGGTGAAGGCGCCTCCCACGTACAGGTCGGTGCCCACTAACGCAAGGTCATAGACCCAGCCATCGACCCCGTCGCCCAAAGCGTGCCAGCTTCCTGTATCCGTATCATAGCGGGCAATGTAGTTTGACTGTACGCCTCCCGCACTGGTAAAGGCTCCACCCACGTACAGGTCGGTGCCTTTTACCGCAAGGACATTGAGCGTGTTGTTTACACCGCCGCTCAGGCTATGCCAGGTTCCGGCCTCTGTATCGTAGCGGGCAAAGCGGTTGAAGGATACTCCCTTCGCCCTGGTCAACTCTCCTCCCGCGTACAAGTCTGTGCCCACCATTGCAAGGGTCCTGACCATGTCGTTCACTCCATCGCCAAAGGAGTGCCAGCTTCCTGTATCCGTATCATAGCGGGCAATGTTGTTGGCCGACTCACCTCCAGCTGCGGTAAATACTCCCCCGGCGTACAGATCCGTACCTACCACTGCAAGGTCCCAGACACTACTGTTGAGTCCACCACCCAGGGCATGCCAACTGTTAGAATCCATATCATAATGCGCGATATTGAAGGCTGACTCGCCTCCCGCGTTGTCAAACTGACCCGATACATATAGGTCAGCGCCAATCGTCGTAATGCCCCGGACGGTACCGTTGACTCCGTCGCCGAAGGCGTGCCAGCTGCCTGCATTAGTATTATACCTGGCAATGCGGTTTGCGGGTACGCTCGCCACGCTGGTAAATGCGCCTCCTGCATACAGGTCGGTGCCTGTAACTGCTAAAGACCAAACCTGATTATTGGCGCCCTCGCCCAGGGAGTGCCAGCTGCCGGCATCCGTATTATAGCGGGCGATGCGGTTGGCAGCCTCGCCGCCCGCGCTGGTAAACCTTCCTCCCAGGTACAAATCCGTGCCGACCACTGCAAGTGCCCAGACGTTGTCACTGACCCCTTCGCCCATAGTATGCCAGCTACCTGTACTTGTATTGTAGCGGGCGATGCGGCTGGCCGCCTCGCCGCCGGCGCTGGTAAATCCTCCCCCCACGTAAAGATCCGTGCCCACCGCCGCTAAGGCATTGACCTCGTTGTTAACTCCCTCGCCCAGAGCGTGCCAGCTTCCGGCATCCGTATCATAGCGGGCTATGTAGTTGGCAGGCTCGTTCCCTGCGCTGGTGAATAATCCCCCCACATACAGGTCGGTGCCGATCGTTGTTATCGCATATACCCTGAAATTTACCCCGTCACCCAGGGCGTGCCAACTTCCGGCAACGGCATCATAGCGGATAATGCTGTTGGCAGATACGCCGCCCACGCTGGTGAAGATTCCGCCCACATACAGGTCGTTGCCGACCGCCGCGAGAGCATAGATCGTGCCGGTGGCCCCCGGTTGAACGCTTTCCAGCGTCCAGAACTGGTTATCCGGATTATCTCCGCTTGTCGGAACAAACACCGGTGCTCCGGATTCATTTTCATAAAAATCGAAACCGCTGATGTCCAGGCCGCCGTTGTAGCCTTCAAGGTTGTGAAAGCGTCCCTCTTCGTCGAGAAATGCCCCTATGGAGGGTTCAGCCGATTGTTGGGCATTTGCACTTAAAGTGATGCCTGTACACATCAAAAGAGCGATCAATATAGAATGATGGAAAAGTTTCATAGTGCTTAAGTTAGTTGATGATTTTTAACGAGCCTACCGAAGGTGGGGTAGAGTGATCCGGATCGCGTAAAAGACTTTTAGTTAAATACGACCTTCCTCGCCGGACTCTAATGTATGTTGATAGAAATTTTAGTGACCTTACGCTTCTTTGGTTTGTTAATATTTTTTTGCACACATTTAATTATGTAATAATTATAAATAAATGAACTTGCCCGATCAATATTTTTTTCAAGCCTTTACGAAGCATTAAGAGAATCCCGTCCCCAAGGTATCAACTCAAAGCTGTGTTCAAACCGGTTGGGTTCGCTTTTAATTATGGTCGGGGTCTGTTTTTTGGGAAGTGGCAGGAGCGAGTTTTCGATTTTTGTTTTCGGTCTTGGAAATCATGGATAAATGCTTCGGAAGTATGTTTTTTTCCGAAATATTTCCCCCAAAAGAAACCATCTCTCAATTTGGATATTTCGAGCAGGTGACTTACCTGGGAAAGCAATCAGCGATCGGAGATTTAGTCAGTTCCCGAAGTCGTAAATGCAACGCGAAAAATTTCCTTCTCAGGCGTTATAAAAATGCCTGTCTGCACCACGAAATTATCTCCCCAAAGGCTTTGCAATAGAGTTTCGGATGTCAAAGGAGTTTTTGTCGGTTTATGGATACTTTTCAGGATGATGAGAGCTATCAATGACGCACCGGGCTGTCGGTGTGGTAATTGTGTTGAATCCTGTACGGGAAACAGGGAGAGCCTTTCGTATCCACCGGAAACGGCCGATATTGGAACTGACTGACTGCTCTGCCCGGAAATAAACCCCTTTCCTTATGCGGATATTCATAAATAATTTAGTATAATCACGAACTTAAAATGATTGTACATGAGTTCCGCTGCATATGCATATTGAATAACAATGCAGCTACTGCTTTCAGGGGTTTTAGAAAAACGTACA
>PXDL01000250.1 GCA_003566395.1 Balneolia bacterium
CCAAAAAAACGCTCACATTATTTACCGTTTCGCTAATCCTCGGTTATTGAGTAAATTATTTTCCGCCCGGCAGGCTTCAACATAATAATGCGGGGAGGATGTGCAATCTATTCAATTAAACCGGCTATACGGACATGTTTAAAATACCCAGCCTTGTTTTAAGGAAATTATATACCTACGGCAGCCTGACAAACACACAAAGCGGATTCAGGTTTGAGGTTAAAAACCGCCTTAGTGATGCCACCATTCTCGGGGTGTACGGAATAACGATAGATGATGAAGAGTATCCTGCCGATACGGTTACTGTCATACTTCAGGACGGGTCGCAGCTGGCGATCAGTGAGGTTACGCCCGAGCGTCCGGTCTTGCTTAATCTCAAAGATCAGATCGAGTTCAGCGTGAAAAGCCGTCCGCTGGAAAAAGGTAAGCATAAGATCGGATTCAACTTTCTGACGAAAAAAAACGGAAAACTGAAGGTCTCCGTGGAGGATTCGCTGGGCGATAAACAGGATAAGCGCATCCGCATTCCTATTGATCCGGAAAATGATTACAGCCCCGGGGCGATCAAAGCGCGTCAGGAATTTGTAGCTTCATTTTCAGGCGCGAAGGTCGGGCATATTGCAAACTACTCGTTCGACCCGGAAACCACCCGCGGCAACGTTGAAGCTTTAACCGGAGTAGCCCAGATTCCGCTCGGTTTCGCCGGACCGATTCACATGCTGGGCGAGCATGCCAAAGGAGAATTTCTGGTGCCGCTTGCCACAACCGAGGGTACGCTGGTGGCTTCATATAACAGGGGCATAAAAGCGGTGAACTTGTCCGGGGGCGTTAAATGCACGGTTTCGGTTGACTGTATGCAGCGCGCGCCGGTCTTTATTTTTGATGACGCCCGCCAGGCCAGAGATTTCACCCTGTGGATTAATCAAGCTGAAAATCTGGCCCGGATTCGCGAAGAGGCGGAGGCAACCTCAAGCATAGCCAAACTTATCTACATCGATTCCTATCTTTCAAACAAATTTGCCTATCTGCGGTTCAATTTTTCTACAGGAGATGCCGCGGGCCAGAACATGGTGGGCCGGGCAACTTTTGCCGCCTGCAGCTGGATACTTGATAATTATAAGGTTAAAACCCGGTTTTTTCTGGAATCCAACTTCGCCACCGACAAAAAAGCGTCTCAGGTTAATGTGATGCGCACCCGTGGCAAGCGTGTAACCGCCGAATGCGTGGTAAAACGGGACGTCCTCATCGAAACGCTGCGCGTGGAGCCGGAAAGCCTGAATTACCATAACGGTGTATCCACCATCGGGGCTTTTATTAGCGGAGCGAATAACAACGGGGCACACTCGCCTAATGCCATCACGGCCATGTTTATCGCCCTCGGCCAGGATGTGGCCAACGTGTCGGAGTCTTCGGCCGGAATTCTCTACTCCGAACTGACCGATTCGGGAGATTTATACGTTTCTCTAACCATCCCTTCTCTCATTGTAGCATCATACGGCGGGGGAACCGGACTGGCAACCCAGCGGGAATGCCTGGAGCTGATGAACTGCTACGGTAAAGGCAAAGCCAAAAAGCTGGCCGAGATTGTGGCCGGAGTTGCGCTGGCCGGGGAGCTTTCTCTCGGAGCCGCGATTTCCTCCCTCGACTGGGTTTCGAGCCACGAAAAATACGGCCGGAACCGGTAGGCTGCTGCAACATCTGAATTTATTTAGTAATTAACAGAAAGAACTCGCTTTTGAAGACACATTTACTGCTTGATATGGACGGCGTTGTCCTTCATGACAACGACCTGATCAAAGGGGCCGACGGCTTCCTTCACACTATTATGGAACG
This sequence comes from Balneolia bacterium, assembly GCA_003566395.1. GTDB lineage: Bacteria > Bacteroidota > Rhodothermia > Balneolales > Cyclonatronaceae > Cyclonatronum. Next base: position 1,834 of record PXDL01000250.1, read on the forward strand.
GGGAATCGATTTTCGGTTTATCACCAATTACCCGTCTCAGACGCCCACCGATTTGCACAACCGCCTTCTCTCGGCCGGTGTGGATGTGCCGGTGGAAAAATTTTTCACTTCGGCAATGGCAACGGCTGCGTTTCTGTCTAAACAGAGCGGCCGGAAAGCCTATGTAATCGGCGAAGGCGCGCTGACGCATGAACTCTACAAGATCGGGTTTACCATTACCGATATAGACCCGGATGTAGTAATTGTAGGCGAAACGCGCTCCTACAACTGGGAGATGATTCGGAGGGCGTCCTCTTTTATAAAAGCGGGTGCGCGTTTTATTGCGACTAATCCCGATGTGGCCGGACCGGGCGGATCGCCGGCCTGCGGTGCCTTGTGTGCCCCTATTGAGCGCATCAGCGGCAAAAACCCGTTTTACATCGGAAAACCCAACGCCTTTATGCTTAGGGCTGCGCTCGACAGCATGAAAGCCCATACCGAAAACGCGGTTATTGTGGGCGATAATATGCAGACCGATATTTTGGCAGGCGTTCAGGCCGGGCTCCAAACCGTGCTTGTGCTAACCGGCTACAGCAAACCCGAAGACCTGGAAATGTTTCCCTACCGCCCGACCTATATTTTCGATTCTCTCGCTAAAGTAAATCTTGAGGAAATGGATTTTGAAATGGCGGCAGACGGTAGGTAGAACGAAGCATGAAAACCGGTATAACGTGCCTGGCCGGCGGCCTCTATCTGGCCCGCATGCAGCCGGGCAGCAACGTCATTACCCGGAACATGCTGCTGATTAAGTAGATACGCCATACAGGCAACACCACCATCCATAGCCAAAACGGGATAGCCGGAAACCCGGTTATCCCGTTTTAGTATCATGCCATGGAACATTGCGGGGATGAAACTTCCTGCCGAATTTGAAAACGCAGCCCGGCCCCCACAGAAATCCGGCAGCTTAAAATGCCTGATTCAGGCAAACCGGTTTTATCATCTGCTTACCCACACTTAATTTTATCCTCATCCCTGCCCC
>PXDL01000101.1 GCA_003566395.1 Balneolia bacterium
CCGGCCCCGTCACGTTCAAAAAAACGTGACCTACTCCCGCCTGCCCATACAACATGAAAAAACCAGGGTTCTTCCCGTTAACGACGCCCGGCCGATTCTGGAAACCTGGATTGATGTTGACGGCTACGACCTTGTTCTGTTTAACAATCACTGGAAATCACGGGCTTCCGATGCTGAAATGGAGCGCATCCGGGTCGGGAATGCAGAGGTGCTCAAAGCGCGAATTGATGAACTCCGGGCCGAACAGCCCCATATCGACTTTATTTTAGGCGGAGATTTCAACAGCGACTATCATCAATCGCATCGCTATCCCTATATGGAGAAAACTGCCGTAAACGATGTGCTGCGCTCGGTCGGCGATGAGGAAAAAGTGGCCCGGGGTGAGACCGATGCCGTGTATAATCTGTGGTATGAGCACCCCATCGATGATCGCGGTTCAGACGTTTTCCGCGGGAATTGGGGAACGCTGATGCAAATTATGATCAGCCCCGGATTGTACGATTATCACGGCGTTCAATATGTGGACAATTCGTTTGATGTGCTGCGTATTCCCGGCAAAAATGTGTATGAAACAAGCGGTGCGCCGATTCGCTGGTATGATTTCGATTCCGGCGGCGGCTATTCCGACCATCTGCCCATAAGCATGAAATTCACCGTAGTAGAGCACGACGACCCCGATAAAAGAATCACCCTCGAATCGCCTGGTGTTAATGATGATGACGAATGGGAGGTTATATCGGTATCCTATGAGCTTCCTGATCGGGATGCAGTCTATTCCCCCGAAGACTACGGAACCGAATCGGTTAGAACATCCGAGTTCTTCGGACAGCTGCTTTATGTTGAAACCACACTCAGCGACGATTTCACCATTGAGCTAAACGGAGAGGAATATTCCCTGTATTCTCCCACGTTCAATGTGAGCCGGACCTTTTCTGATCTGGCCGGAACCGGGGAACCGTTCGTGTTCGTGGGGCGCCTCGGCACCTTTCGCGGCAGCTGGCAGTTTGTGATTGAAGACATTTCCTACGTGGACCCGGAGTTTTAACAAACTTACCCTGTAAGGTTTTGGACTTTCCCCGCTCATATTCCCATGAGCATCAACAGAACCACATACCAGTTTCCGTTTACCCACTATCCGGCCGTCCGCCTTGTGCTGCTCTGTATCGCCGGAATCCTGATTGCCGAGTTTACCGGCATATCGTGGATTGCGGCCCTGTCCGTTACGCTTTCGGTCTTCGCCGCCGCGCTTACCCTCGAATGGATAAAACGGAAAACGCTGCGCACCGAGGCAGGTACGCTTGCCGTGCTGATGTATCTGCTGTTTATTCTATGCCTCGGGATGAGCGTTACGTCCCTGCAGGAAAGCAGAAGCGGGATGAGTATGGTGGAAGAAAAACTACCCGCGGTTTTCGGGGCCGATACGCTTCGCTGGCACGGCCGGGTAACCGAAGCCAGCCTCAGCGCGGGGGGCACCATGGCTGTATTCATCACCGCCGATTCTGTCAAAACGCCTTCCGGACGATTAATTACCACGCAGCGCATCAACACACAAATTCGCTATTTCAGGGCCGACAGCGCAACGGCCGCCGCTTTTCAGCCCGGTGATTATATCGTTGCTTCCGGAGTACCGTCGGAAGTTCCGCAAAGACGAAACCCGCATGATTTTGATGTACGGAGCTGGCTTGCAGGCATGGGTATTTTCGTGCAGGCCGTAGGGCACGGAACACCCGAAATCACTCAAAAAGCCGGTCCGTTCCACTGGGGGTGGTGGCGAACCCGCGTCCGAGAGGGCATCAACCGCGTTTTCTCCGAACAGCAGGCGCCGCTTGCCCAGGCAATTCTGATCGGTCAGCGTACCGGGCTCGATACGGAACTCAGGCAGGATTTCTCAAGAGCAGGCATCGCACATCTTATGGCGGTATCGGGCATGCATGTGGGCTTCGTGCTGATTCCCTTATGGTTCGTCATCCCCTATTTCTGGAAAATGCGCGGCGGCTCGGTTGCCGGGTTGCTGCTGATCTGTATAACCCTGTTTCTGTATGCCGGCATCACCGGTTTTTCTCCATCCGTACAGCGGGCTTCGGTTTTCGCCTTGTTTATCGCCATTGCCCGCCTGTTCCGCTACCGCCGCGACCCCGTGAATCTCACCGGCCTTGCCGCGCTGCTGATTCTGCTGGTCGATCCGTCCTCTCTCTTTCAAATTGGCTTTCAGATGTCGTTTGGTGCGGTGCTCACCATTTTTGTGATGCTGCCCGTGCTCGAACGCCTCTTTTCCCAAGAGCACCGCCGCCGCTGGTACGCCCGCGTCATACAGCTCACCGTTCTCAGCCTGTTCATCCAGTTTGCCCTGATGCCCATCCTCATTCACAGGTTTCACGAGTTCTCCCTGATCGGTCCGTTCATGAACACCATCGCCGCGCCTATAACCCAGCTTCTTTTTATTCTGGGATTTGCCGGAGTTTTTACAGGCATGATGTATGAACAGGCGGGCATTCTGCTCACCCTGCCTGCCGATTATCTGACTATGCTGCTTGCCCGGCTCACCACCTGGTCTGCATCACTGCCCGGCGCTTACATCGAGGCCCGGCTCGGCTCCTTATGGATGTACCCGTTCTGGGTCTCCCTGTTCGGATTTTTTGCCTGCCTGTTCAATCCCGCCCTGCGGTTCAAAGCGTTAATTTTGTGCGGTATCATCGGCATAGTATGGCAAATAGACGGGGTTAGGAATCAGCACACGCAGGAACATCTCCAGCTTACTTTTTTTGATGTGGGTCAGGGTGATGCCGTGCTGATTCAGACCGCGGAGGGCAGAAATTATCTCTACGATACCGGGATGTGGTCTCCGTTCGGCAACAGCGGCGAGCGCTTCATTCTGCCCCATCTCCGCGCCGAAGGCATCCGAAAGCTCGACGGCATTTTCCTTTCGCATCCCCATGCCGACCACATCGGCGGACTGCTTCCGATTCTGGAGAATGTGGAGGTTGATGTGATCTATGATCCTGGTTTCGAGTACCATTCCGCCATTTTTGCGGGATATCGGGCTGCAGCCGGACGCAAAGAGATTCCGGTAGTAATTCCATCGCCCGGCGAGGTAATCTGGCTGGATGAACGCACTCCTGCGTATGTGCTTGGTCCCTTGCCGGGTTTGAGCAGTTCCAACCCGAACGAACATTCTCTGGTGATACAAATTCACTATGGCCGGCAGCGGGTACTGTTAACCGGGGATGCCGAGCAGCAGGCGGAAACGCTTCTCGCCCGGCAGTACGGCGAGCTCCTTAAATCCGACCTTTACAAAGCCGGCCACCACGGAAGCCGCACCAGCTCACATGACTTTTTCCTGGAGTATGTTCAGCCCCGAAAAACCGTCGTTTCCAATGCCCTCAACAACCGCTACAATCATCCGCACCCTGAAGCGGCACGGCGCATATTACAGCACAGCGATCGTGAGAGGCTTTTTTACACCGCGCTTGACGGCGCTCAGATATTCAGACTTGACGGGGCAGAGATCGAATACGTGAACTGGCGAGACAAATAAGGCAGTAGCCGAAATGTTCCATTTGGCCCGGATAAACCATTATATTCCGCCTTATCAGAAACTGAGCCGCCCATTATAAACCTGACCGCTTTATGCTCAATTACATCTGGGCCGGGCTGATTATTTTCAGCCTTGTCTTTGCCGTAGCATCGGATCTTGGTGATTATTTCACCGATGAATTCAGAAACGGCGAGGAGTACGACATCACCCTGCATTTCCCCGAAAACGCCGAAACCGACCGCCGGCAGGATGTTGAGTTCACCATTTCCGGCTGTGAACCCGATGATCAGACACGCTGCACTTTTCAGGCCCGGTGGTTTCCTTCCGATGAAGAGAAAGAGCTGGTTTTCGCGATTCAGGACGGTATGCCGGAACATTGGCTGCATGTAGCCGCAAATCAAGATGCCCGCGATACGGATCAACTCCGGACGCTTGTGGTTGGCTTCGACCGGGATGCCGCACAGGCCGCCATCGTACTACCTGAAGTCCATCTGGTGAAAATGCGCAGTATCACCCAGGCCGCGTTCGATATGGCCGAATTTGCGGTTACACTGGCCATCGGGCTGATCGGCATAATGGCGCTGTGGCTTGGCCTTATGAAAATTGCCGAAGACAGCGGACTCATTCATAAGCTGGTAAAGGTCGTGAATCCCGTGCTCGGATTTTTATTCCCAAACGTCCCCAAAGATCATCCCGCACTGGGGGCCATCAGCCTGAATCTTTCGGCCAATATGCTGGGCCTGGGAAACGCGGCTACTCCGCTGGGCATCAAGGCGATGGAAGAACTTCAGAAACTGAACCCGAATAAAGATTCCGCTACCAACGCCATGTGTATGTTTCTTACGATGAATACCGCCAGCGTACAGCTTGTGCCGCCCGTTACGCTGATTGCACTGCTGGGAGTGGGCGTGGCCGAACTTTTCTACAGCATTATTATCGCAACCGCTATTTCGCTTACGGTCGGGATAATCGCCGCATCCTACTACGCCCGTAAGTTCCCCGAAGACCCGGCGCTACTTACCGAAGAGCCGACTCCCGACTCCTGAATCCGAAATTGATTTAACCGAACATTTAGCTATGCAAATTCTCAGTATTCTCGTTCTTCCGGTCATCATAGTGCTGATTCCACTCTACGGACTCATAAAAAAAGTGCGCGTGTATGAAGTCTTCGTTGAAGGCGCCAAAGAAGGGTTTCAGATCGGGGTGCGTATTATTCCGTATCTGGTGGCCATTTTATTTGCGATCGGCATGTTTCGCGCCAGCGGTGCCATGGAAATGCTCATCGGACTGCTCGATCCCGTTCTTTCGCTCGTTGGATTTCCCGCCGAAGTGCTGCCCATGGCAATCATGCGCCCACTAACAGGCAGCGGTTCCATCGGGGTGATGGCCGACCTGATTGAGGCTTACGGGGAAGATTCTCTGATCGTAAAAATGGCAGGAACCATGTTCGGTTCCACTGAAACCACCTTCTATGTGCTCGCGGTCTATTTCGGGGCGGTGGGTGTCCGCAAAGTGCGCTACGCCGTACAGGCCGGACTGATTGCCGATTTTGCAGGTGTAATTGCCTCCGTAGCCGTTTGCTACTGGCTGTTCGGATAAGCCGCTACTTCCGGCTGATTCGCCACACTTTTTGAATCATTTCCGGCAATCCTATTCTCCGGTATTTCTCCGATTCGGGGAGCAGGTCTTTTTCCGACAACAGGGTGACGCAAAAATCGGCCTCGTACAGCGCCCGAATCTCCGTTTCCTCCACGCTGAACGGCGGCCCCTGCATGATATCGGTATCATATTCAAAGCTGATGAGCAGCTGCTCCCGAACATCCGGAAATAACTCTCCGAGTTTTTCAACATAGCGTGGCCGTATTTCCGGGGGGATCGCCACCAGAGACGCCCGGTCGTACAGCGCCCTGGCCGGACCCGTATCGGACGGGGTCAGCTTAAACAGGTCTGCACAATGCAGGGTGATGGCTTCACCGCTGAACACAAGCCCCCGTTTGGATTTCCGCACATCGGGTTTGGTCGTTGTGTGTTCTTCAAAAAATTCACGGCAGGCCTGCTCTACAAATTCGATTCCTATCACCTCATAGCCCCGGTCGCGCAGCCATACCATATCCACCGCTTTGCCGCAGAATGGTACCGCGACGGTATTACCTGAAGAAATCCTCAGCGCATCCCAATGGTTGACGAGAGCCGGGTTCACGTCCGCCCTGTGAAATCCTGTTTTACGCTTGCGCCAGCGCGCTTCCCAATAGCTTTGCTGCATTTATCCGGTTTAATCAAGGGTTACAAATACGGATGTTCGTGCTTCGTTATTGACGGCCTTGCTTTTGTGTCCCCGGCCCGTGACGTCTTCGGCCAGCAGAATATTTCCGGTGGTGAATCGCCGAATGGTCCCGTCCCCGATCTCCACGTCAACCGAACCGTTCAGCATGATGATATACTGACGCTGCGGGGCGTTGTGCCAGCTATAGTTGTAGTCGGGTTCCGTCTTTCGAAATATAATACCCGTGGCTTCCACTTTTTGTGAAAGCGCCCCGATATCGCCGGCATCGCTGAGTTCAATTTCGATATCTTCAAAATGCGATTCATTATCGGAACCGGTGTACAATCTGGTAATTATCATATTTTATTGGTCGATGTCCGGGGTATGAGAGAGTCTATTCTTAATCATTTTTTTATTTGCCGGACACCAATGTATTGATTTTATTTATGGGTTTCTTAAGCAACCTGTTGAAAAAACGGGGGAATCCGTTAAAAACTTTTGTTCCGGAATCAGCTACTAAATCACCTTATAAGCACTTGTAACTAAAATTCGGTCTCTGATGATTCCTTCCCAGTAAAATCAACACATTACTAAAATTACCACCCCACCATCCTTTTCCCCGCCATTCTGATATGAATTCATCTCTGCGACGCGATATAAAAACCCCGGGTGCCGTACTTATGGGTCTGGGTTCGATTATCGGTACCGGAATTTTTGTGAGCGTAGCTATTGCGGCGCAAGTCGCCGGTAGCGGTATTATTATTGCCATCCTTATTGCCGCTCTGCTGGCTACATGTAACGGACTGAGCAGTGCGCAACTGGCTGCGGCTCATCCCGTGAGCGGAGGCACCTATGAATACGGATACCGGTTTCTCGGCTCGTGGTTCGGATTTACCGCCGGCTGGATGTTTCTGGTCGCCAAGTCCGCTTCGGCCGCTACTGCGGTGCTGGGTTGTATCGGCTATCTTTTTTATGCGATTGGTGCCGGAGCCGGAACTCCGGTCATCGTCGGGTCGGGTCTGTTTTTATTGCTGGTGATGACCTGGCTCGTTTCAGGAGGCATCAGTCGTAGTAATGTCGCCAATAAACTAATCGTTACGGTCACCCTGGTAGGCCTGGCGGTGTTCGTGCTTGCCGGGCTTTTTACCAACGGCCTGCCCGTTCAGCCTGTTACCGACTCCTTCACCGATACTTCCTGGTCGGCTATTCTCTACGCCTCGGCACTGATGTTCGTCGCCTACACCGGATACGGTCGCATCGCCACGCTTGGCGAAGAAGTTTCAAATCCCCGGAAAACCATACCGCGCGCCATCATCCTCGCCATGATTCTGATAGTAGTGATATATCTGGCCGTTTCGCTTACCGCAATTCAGATTATGGGAGCCGGAGCATTCGGGCAAACTGTTGAAGGCGAAGCCGCCCCCCTCATGGCTGCGGCCCGGGCATTATCTGTACCTCTGATAGGGCCGGTTATTACCATTGCAGCGGTGACCGCCATGCTTGGGGTCTTGCTGAATCTACTCCTCGGTCTTTCAAGGGTGTTGCTCGGCATGGCGCGCCGTAAAGACCTCCCCCACGGACTGTCGGCGATCAACGCAAAAAGCCGGAGTCCGGTCGCAGCCGTATGGGCAACGGGAGCCGTAATAGGGCTTCTGGTCATTTCCGGCGACGTGGTTTTCACCTGGTCGTTCAGCGCCTTTGCGGTTCTGATTTACTACGCCATCACAAATTTTTCCGCCCTGTTTTTACCGGCAGAGCTGAGGCTCTATCCGAGAATCATACCCGTTCTGGGACTCTGCGGCTGCCTTTTTCTGGCTTTTTTCATCGAACCCCGGATATGGATGCTCGGCCTTGCTTTTGTGATTGCGGGATTGGTTTGGCATGGGGTGGCGCTGCGGGTGAAGGGTGGAACGTCCGAAGCTTCATAGCTCAATATTTAGTTCTGATGCTTTGCTTTTCCCCGGCAAATTACTTCAATCCCAAGGAATACCCGGTTCGGTTTCCTATATTTTCACATCAGAGGCTGAAATATTAGCGGTATTATCGTTCAGCTGACATTTTACTTTGAACACGGTTTTATGAAAGGTACATACTTTAAAAGCTCAGAACATAAGTTCAAGAAGTTGAAAACCAACTCTGTAGTGCCATTGAGGGGTACAGGGGGGTAAAGGCATGAGTAGTCTGCCGAAATATCTGTATCGGATCACTCATATTGAAAATATTGAGCATATATCTCATCATGGTATAACCCAAATAGATTCACCAAAACCGAACCCGAGTTACAAAACCATCGGAGATGTAACGCTCATCAATACTCGCAAAAATAAAAAAGTAGTTGTTGATGACACGAAACAGGTCATCAGGCTGGGCGATTACATTCCGTTTTATTTTGGTCCGAGAATGCCTATGCTGTTTGTAATTCAGAAAGGATCGAACTTTGTGCCTGAAAAAGTGGTCCCCTCAGACATCGTGTATTGTGTTTTAGATTTCAGCAAGCTGTATTTCTCACCGCTCGAACTTTATTTTTCCAATGGCCATGCGACAGACAACTTTACACAGTTTTTTTCCAAAACTTCTATCACTAAAATTAATGAACTGGTGGACTTTAATGCTGTTAATGCAAAATACTGGAGGGCAGATACCGATCTGGATTTGAAGCGAAGAAAGCAGGCTGAAATTCTCGTCAAAGGTGACATAGACACCGAAATGATCGTTGGGTATGCTGTTTATGATCAAACATCAAAGACAAGATTAACAGATTTAGGAGTTCCTGAAAAGCAAATAGCCATCAGACCGAATTATTACTTTTAAGGATATGATACAATTTGTAACAGGCAATATATTTGAAAGCGAAGCTGATGCACTCGTAAACACAGTTAATACGGAAGGCATCATGGGAAAAGGGATTGCATTGCAGTTCAAAAAGACATTTCCGCAGAACTTCAGAGTGTATGAAAAGGCTTGCAAGGATAAAAAGTTCGGAATTGGAGATGTTCTGATAGTTAAAGACAGCAGTCTCATTTCTGGTGATAAATGGATCATAAACTTCCCTACGAAAACCACCTGGAGGAAACCTTCCGAATATCAGTACATAGAAAAAGGCCTTACCGCTCTCATCCATAAAATCAAAGAATATCCTATCAAATCTATAGCTATCCCTCCACTTGGAAGTGGTCAGGGCGGACTCGATTGGCAAAAAGTGAAAAAAATCCTCGAGAATAAACTTGAGGGATTGGACTATGATTTTTTTATCTATGAGCCGAATCAAGTTGTAAGAGAAGCCATGAAGCGCGAACGCGTTAAGCTCACAGAAGCCAGAGCATTACTTTTATATGTGCTGTACGACTTGGTTAGGCATGGAGAATTTGTCAGTGAGTTTTCGAGTGAAAAAGTGTGCTATTTTCTTCAACGTTTCGGTGCGGAGAAATATCTCAAGCTAAAGTTCACTCCATATTTTTATGGACCCTATTCCGGGAAGGTTCGGTTTGTGATCAACTATTTGAACGGCAGCTATATCATGGGTTTTAGCGGTATGGACAAGAAACCGTTTGAGCCGTTATCTCTGGTCCCTGATGGTTTTGATGACGTTCAGAACTTTGTCCGATCTAATGCGGAACTAAGGTATATTGCAGAAAAAACCACCGCTTTTTTAGAAGGCTATTATTCTGATTTTGCTCTCGAACTTCTATCGAGCGTGGATTATATACAATCCGAAAATAACGATTGGGATTTAACCGCCATTAAGAATAGTCTTTCTGAGTGGAGTGAGAGAAAGATGACTTTATTTTCAGGTGACCGTTTCATAAACCTTGCCATAGCACATTTAAAATCTGCTGAGTTTGCAAACCCATAATTCTCCAACCCAGCCTAATTATCACTATCAAAACTTGGTCTGGCCGGGTAAATCATGTTTCGATAGTACACCATTTTAGAAGATTTTGAGATTAGTATCCCTCCTGTTAACCTGAATCCAAACTCGCATTTATTCCCCCATGCTTTCACGCTGCCTCACCCTTATCCGCGATACCGCCCAGATTCCTTCTTTCAGTTCTTACGAAGAACGGATTCATCCTTATATCTATTCGGTTAGTGAGCAGATCGAAGGCTGCGAGAGCATAACAGTTGATCAGAGAAATTTGATGCTGCGTATCCCCGGTAAAAAAAACGGCCGAATTGCACTAAGCGCGCATCTGGATAAAATCAACCATTTCGGAGAAAAGCCTCCTCAACGGCTGCCGTACGAACAGCATGAAACGTTTTTGCGCGGTCAGCTCGACAACACCGCCGGCATCGGCATCATCCTTACACTTGCTGAGTTGGCTGCCGAACGCGAATGGCCCGAACTGCTGATTCTCCTTTCCGAGATGGAAGAGAGTACCGGATTGCGCGAACATCCGGAGCTGATGCGTAACCGTGGCAAGGGCCTGCATCACGGTATGGGAGCCGAACGGCTGGCGCGTCATTTGATCGAAGAAAGCCTTTTCCCGGATGCGGTGATTACCGTGGATACCACGCCCCTGTTTAAAGGGAAGCCGGGCTGCGCACTTTATGCCGGCCACTGGGAGTTTACCAAAACCGAACCTTCCGATACCGAACGCGCCCGGACAGATGCGCTGACGGCCTCCCTGCTTGCCCTCGATCCACATCTGTACCGCGCCAACAACACCAACGACTACCTGACCTACGGCAAGGTCCTGAACACCGAAACAGACGACACTATAGATGTACCCTCGGTTGCAGTTGAACCGGCTATCCATCCGTATCATCAGAAAAACGAGCAGGTTTTCACAGCCGATATCGAGCGGGTGCTGAGGCTGCTGGCGCTTTTTCTGGACACCTATGAAAACCGGGATTAAAAGCCGCATCATCCTTTGAACAGACAGATACTCCGGCTGGCCGTCCCCAACATCATCAGCAACCTATCGGTCCCGCTGCTTAGTTCGGTGGATACGGCTCTCGTCGGGCGGATTGAAGGCGTGTACTATCTCGGCGCGCTGGCTATCGGGAGCATGATTTTCAATTTTCTGTACTGGGGCTTCGGCTTCCTGCGGATGGGCACCACCGGTCTGACCGCGCATGCACTGGGTGGCAAAAAGGATACGGAAGTAAGCGTGGTGCTCAGCCGGGCACTCACTGCCGGACTACTCGGCAGCCTGCTGCTGCTGGCCTTTCAGTATCTCATTTTTAAAGGGGCCATGCTTATTGTAAGCACCTCGGCCGATGTGGAAACCTATGCCGCGGTCTATTTTTATATCCGGATATGGGACGCACCGGCCGTGCTGGCGCTGTTCGCTATTCAAGGCTGGTTTTTGGGGATGCAGAACGCCCGTTTCCCGATGTATATCACCATCTTCATTAACCTGCTGAACATCGGGCTGAATATCTTTTTCATCTACGGGCTGGGTATGACTGTGGACGGTGTGGCCATGGGGACCGTTATTGCCCAATACAGCGGGCTCGGACTCGCCCTCTTTTTGTTTTTCCGAACCTACGGACGTTCTTACATCCATTTCGGGCGAAAAGCCCTGCTCGCCCTGGACGGCTTGAAACGGTTCTTCAGCGTGAGCCGGGATATTTTTATCCGCACTATGAGCCTGATTTTCACCTATTCCTTTTTCACCATACAAAGCGCGGCCCTGGGTGATGAAATCCTGGCCGTCAACACCATCCTGATGCAGCTCTGGTACATCATGGCTTATGGCGTGGACGGATTTGCCTATGCGGCGGAAAGCCTCACCGGAAAATTTATGGGCGCAGGTGATAAAAAAGGACTGAAGCGCGCTGTGAAAGCGCTGGTGGCCTGGGGTATGGGCCTCGGGGCCGGATTCAGCCTGTTGTACTTTTTGTTTGATGCGCAGCTTCTTCGGCTCTTCACCGACAATCCGGAGCTTATCGCACTGGGGCTGGGCTACTTTACCTGGACCGCTGCGGCTCCGCTTGTAAACAGTTTCTGTTTTATGCTCGACGGAGTTTTCATAGGCGCCACGGTTACCGGGCCGATGCGGGACTCTATGCTTATGTCAACTTTTCTGGTTTTTCTGCCCGTTTACTACCTTTCCGTCGGGATGATCGGCAACCACGCGCTCTGGCTGGCCATGATCTCTTATATGCTGGCACGCGGCCTTACGCTATTGTATTTTCTACCGGGAAAAATACTCCGAAAAGCGGACTGATTTTTTATTTACCCTAACCTGAAATTTATGAATCTTATAAAAGCATCCTTCATCGACATTTTGATGACCCTGTTTATAGTCGCGGCGGTGTGGTCTGCCACTGTTTGGATGTACTGGGTAATTATGGTCTATTCAGCCCTTATTCTTCTGCTCAGGCTAATTGACTTTTCGGGGGAAGGTTTTCAGGGAATGCTAAAACAGCCGCGCGAGCTGCCACCCGACTGGCCCTTTCATATTCTCTACGGACTGAATATTCTGATTCTGCTGTATGCCGGCTGGTATATCCTCACCGCGATTTGGGCCGGAATCTGGCTTTTTTCATGGCTCAAACAACGAAAAACCAGGGCGAGGAAGGCTCAAATGCAGGCTAAGGCTAAGGAGCGATAAGATGGTTTAGTTTTGAGTGTTGAATTACTCAACTATCGCACTTCCCAAAATACCAGGTATATGAGTACACTGCCGACATCTTCATATATATCGAAAATCATCTCGACACCCCTTGAGGCCAGGGTGGTGGTATCTGATTTAACGATTTATAAGATTCGGCGACGTAACGATTTGCGATCTGCTATTCGAAACCACCAACGAATACCGGCCTTGAGAAAAATGGCGTTAAGAACCGACACGCAGTGTACCGTTAAGAAAAAAATACGTCC
>PXDL01000543.1 GCA_003566395.1 Balneolia bacterium
ATTCCAAGCTGAGCAGAAAAAACCAACGCATGAGAAAAACCTCCGTGGAGTTTCGGGGCAGTGGTTGAAGGAAATGTTGGATGTTGAGTGTTGGACAGACTTTCACAAAGAAAATTATTCAAATAAAACCTCTGGATAAATTTCATATTACTAATGATTTACAACTGATACTGTTCACTGATACTGTAATCTGAAACTTGGTCCGCACAAAAGGTAAAAGAAGGGTATTTCGACATCGGAATTACATGACTACATCAAACCAATGGGGGTTTGATATAGGTTTACTCAAAAGATACCGGCAAAAAAAGTCTATTCGGCATTTTCGGTGGATTCGCTGGTTTTAACCGGACACCAGTGATCCCGCTAATTGCCATTAAGCTTTTTTGTTTCGGCGTTGAATTCGACCAAGATTCCTTGTTTATCAAAGTCTTCTAAAGTCGTAGCCTAACGGTATTCTAATAGTTTTTTTACCAGACGATGCACGCATGTACATGATTCTGCATGTGCCGCTAATGTTCCCAGGTGCAGCTGCATGATTCTTTCAGACCGCTCAATTGCAAGCTCTACCCTTGGCTTTTCCGTCTGGGGATCAAGGGCTTCAAAGTAATCGAAAAGATCGTCTGATACCATTTTAGTCTTTCTTCCATCATAGGAAATCCCGGAACCTTTCAACTGTTCATTTATTTTCCTGTTGTATTCTCTGCGATGCATGGTCTCGCCCTGATGATCAATAAGATGCAGTAAAAACCAGTACTCAAATGCCTGATTAGACCAGGCGGTGATGAACCCCATTGCGTCTGCATGTGCTACCACTTCATTAAACAGATCATTTCGCACATCGTCTTTGTCGAAAACGCAGGCTTTGAAATCGTATGTATTCTGCTCTGCGAGCTGTACTGCTTTGTCAAATACTGTCACGGCTCCGGCTCCCACACCGACAGGCACAACACTGGCCGTTGCCAATTTGAACTGCCGGAAATACGAAACCTCGGTATTCACCCCCTCACAAACGATTAGGATGGTGGGCTTCTCGACTTTTTCGGGTTCCTTTCTCTCCATTCTCCTGCCCGCTTGCCGCCTTCGTTTGGCTTGCCGAAGTCTCTTTCTGTGTGCTTCTCTTGCTTCTTGTTCTCTCCTCTCCTTTCCCATATTTAAACACCATTGCTATTTTTCAGCAGGTCATCAAAATATTCGGTATAGGGTACGGCTCCGTATTTACCCTGTATATATTTTTCTTCAAAGTTTTCATCTTTACGCACGCTGCTGGTTTTGAAATCAGCGAGCGAGTAGAGCCGGGCTTCTCCATATCTGTTTTTCTCAGTAAACCATATCTGATCTCTTCTGAACAACCCGGATCTAAGCAGATTGGTATTGTGCGTGTTAAAAATTAGCTGAGCGTTGTATTTATTGGTTTTTTTTGAGTTAAACAGCTCAATGAGCTTACAAGCCAGATTCGGATGAAGCTTGGAGTCGAATTCATCCACCGCAAGGATCAGACCTTTATCCAATACCTCAAGAATCGGACCCGTGAGGGCAAAAAACTTTTTCGTACCGGATGACTCATCATGGTCAAGGGAGAAAACCACCCTGTCTATCGGATTCCTGCCGTCATCGTATGTTTTATGTGTGGTTTCCACGTCTGACAAAAACTCGGCATCTTCTTCCCGTATTTTCTTCCTGACCACCTCTTTTACTTTTTCCGGCATCTCATCGGGCAGGTTGTTTACGTCCATACTTTGGGTTGAAATATCGGTAATACCAAGATCAGCGCGCTGTAGCAGGTCGAGAATCCTGCTTTTTGTCTCAGACTCCTGAGTTTTAGTCATAGTAAAAAAATGGTATCCCTCCTCCTTGATGCCCGAAATAACCTGAAGCTTTTTGAACCAGTTCACGACCCTTTTAGATATCTCGAGGTTAAACTGTGCGGCAACGGACAAAAACAGGGCGTTATCTCTTACCATACTCTGATCAACAAGCAATTTGGCTCCTTTGTAACGGGTTTTATGGAAGTCAATATCCTGGAAATTTCGATAGAATATCTCGACTTCTTTAGTCTTGGGTCTGTTGTATAGCCATTCCGCTATCACCTTTTCTGAATCAAGCTCGAACCCATAGCGGAAAAGCTCCCCGTTTTCATAGAACGTCATTTCAAACTCTGATCCTGCCTCACGGGTAACGGGATTCAGGCGAAATGGATCAACAGGAATGGCGTCACCGGTCTGCCAGTCTTTTGCGGAGCGAATCACAAAGTCGCGCATAAACATCATGGCATCCAGAAAGCGGCTTTTTCCGCTGGCGTTGGGGCCATAGATAACGGCGCTTTTTAACAGACGAAGGTTGAAAGCCTCCTCGTGAATCACGTTTTCCTCTTCACGGTCTGTCTTATCGTAATTGGAGGCCGCCATGTTTAGCACAGCCTCATCCTTAAAAGCTTTAAAATTCCGGACTGAAAACTGAATAATCATAATAAATATGTTTTTTGCGCGATTTCTGCAAAAATAACGCTTATTTATTCATTTTCATATAATTTGTTACGCTTCGTGTATGTACTTTTTGAACTAACCTCTGTGGGGGCTGTCTGGAGAACCGGTTTGAATAGATGATTTTCAGTTGAAATATCGTGGGTGAAACCTGTGTGAACCTCCCCACACTTCGGAATGTGCTGAACCGGCAATCACAGCACACCCTCCCCAAAACAAAAAAAGGCCGACTTCAATTTAGAAGACGACCTTTCAATTTCCGGGTGGGCAGTACAGGATTCGAACCTGTGACCCCCTGCTTGTAAGGCAGGTGCTCTAAACCAACTGAGCTAACTGCCCCGATTTTTAGAAGACTTA
>PXDL01000587.1 GCA_003566395.1 Balneolia bacterium
AATAAAGCGCAGGGAGCAAGTGAAATAAAAGAAGTACTTTATAGCATGCTGTTTTTCTTTGCAAACCCTATCTTCTCGTACATACTGCTATTTCTTCTTGTCATTCCCTTTGTACTACTGATAGGAGCCTTTTTCAAAAAAAGAAATGACATAATTCTCGGAAGTTCAGTCTGCGCACTCATAAGTCTTACCTTATTGTTTTTAGTAAATTGATTCTGGCAATTGTTGGTGCTTTTAGTCACAAATTCGTTTCTACATATAAAACAATATCTTGTACCCTATAACAAGCTTCACTCTTAGCCAAGCCGATACCTGCCGGCCTTTTACCCGAAGTTGTTTTTGAATGGTGAATGGCTGTCTGACCATCCCTGAATTAACTTGACCGTTAGGAAATTTGGGCGGGTGCACTACTGGGCCTTAACCGGCGCCCGTTATTTTTCTCTTTGTTTTAATTATATACTTGCAACTAATTCAGGATTGCATTTCTTTAGGGATTAACATCCTACCGATAAATCTAAGATTGCCGATATGCCCAAGACCTATTATGATTTCACGATTGGTATTGAGGAAGAGTACCAGATCGTTGACCCGGAATCACGTGAACTCAGTTCTGCCATTGAAATTATTCTGAAAGACGGTGAAGACGCCCTCGGTAATCAAATTACCACTGAGCTGATGCAGTGTCAGGTGGAGATCGGCACGAGGGTTTGCAACAGTATTCAGGAAGCCAAGGAGCAGGTTAAAGCCGTCCGTAAAACCGTTAACGATATCGCAACCAAACACGGAGTCCGGATTATTGCGGCAGGTACGCATCCGTTTTCGGAATGGTCTAAACAGGACATGACCCATCGTGCCCGTTACCGTGGCCTTGAGCTGGAAAACCGGGTACTTGCGCGTCAGCTGCTCATTTGCGGGATGCATATGCATATCGGCATCGACGACAACGACGAGCGCATCGACCTGATGAATCAGCTTAGTTACTTTTGCCCTCATTTGCTGTGTCTTTCCACCAGTTCCCCGTTTTGGTCGGGTTACGATACCGGTCTGAAATCCTAC
Organism: Balneolia bacterium; assembly: GCA_003566395.1. Classification (GTDB taxonomy): domain Bacteria; phylum Bacteroidota; class Rhodothermia; order Balneolales; family Cyclonatronaceae; genus Cyclonatronum. The sequence goes on from PXDL01000587.1 coordinate 1,057, forward strand.
CGGAGCGTGATTTTTGAGTGTCTTCCCCGCACCGGCATTGCCCCGGTCTTTCGCTCCTGGAACGACTATCAGGAATATCTTCAGGTGATGATGGATACCAACTGCATCGACGAGCCCACAAAAATTCGCTGGGACCTGAGACCTTCACCTAAATATCCAACCCTGGAGTTCAGAATTGCCGACGTGTGCACGCGGGTGGATGAAGCCATCGCAATTTGCGCAATCAAAGTAGCTCTTGTAGCCAAATTGATGAAGCTTCGAAGAAACAATCAGTCCTGGCGGATTTACCGCAAGGAGCTGATTCAGGAAAATAAATTCCGTGCGCTGCGATACGGCTTCGACGGAAAACTTCTCGATCTCGGCCGCCACAGAGAGGTCGAAGCCCGGAAACTGATTTTTGAGCTGCTCACGTTTATTGACGATGTGGTTGACGATCTGGATGTTCGCGAGGAAGTCAGCTATGTTCACAACATCCTTTCAGAGGGAACCTCCGCAGACCGACAGCTGAAAGTATATAAAGAAACCGGCGATATGCGCGCCGTTGTGGATATGCTGATTAAGGAGACTGTCATGGGCATTGACTAAAAAGACGGGATTTTATCCCCCGGAGCTCTCTCCTGACAGGTGAAAAAAATATTTAGTACGTCTGTAAATATAATTCTAATATTATATTTATATTTTAGTGTGTTTATTACCGTTCGCAGATTACATTCTCTTTCCTTTTACTTTAGGTTTTCCGGTTCCTATGTCTGCCTCCCTGATTCCGTTTGATGCCATCCGTGCATTTTTAGCCCTTCATACGATAGCTGTTTACGGCGTTTCCCGAAATAAAAGCTACGCTGCCAACGCAGTCTTCAAAAAGATGATCGATGCCGGTTATACCGTATTCCCGATTCATCCGGAAATGAAGCAACTGCACGGGCACGGCTGCTACCCTGACCTTGCTTCAGTACCTGAAAAAGTTGAAGGCGTTTTTGTTTTCACCCGGCCTGAACAAACGGGACTTATTGTGGATGCCTGTATTGAAAACGGAGTGGTTTTTATCTGGATGCACAACATGCTGGGCACCTGCACCCGCATCGGGAAAACAATCTCCGGTAAAACCAGCAGCGTCTCGGTTGAAGGCGTAGAAAAGGCACGAAATGCCGGCATCAGAGTGATTAACGGAAGTTGCCCCATGCAGTTCATTGAGCCTGTAGATCCGTTCCACTGGTGCATCCGCTGGTTCAACGAAAAAGCCGGAAATATGGAAAAAGGGTGATGGCGCCCTTGCCTGAATCTGCTATTCAAGATATACAAAAATGCTCCTTGATGACGAGTTCATGCCGGCGAAACTCATCACCATAAAAAACGCCCTGCGCAGTTCGGAACCACACAGGGCGTTAAGTTGAAAAATGCAGATTAACCTGATCAGGCGATAGCTTCGGCTACTTCGTGAGCAGCTTCTTTCAGCAACACGGCTGAAACCACGTTCAGGTCGCTGTTGTCGATAATCTCTTTGGCTTCTTCGGCATTGGTACCCTGAAGCCGCACGATAATCGGCACGCCTTTCACTTTTTCGGCAATTTCAGGGTCTTTCACGGCCTCAATTACACCGCCGGCTACGCGGTCGCAGCGCACGATTCCACCGAAAATGTTAATCAGAATCACTTTTACATTGGGGTCGTCCAGAATAATGCGGAAGCCGTTTTTAACCGTTTCCACGTTTGCGGTTCCACCCACATCCAGGAAGTTGGCGGGTTCACCACCGGCAAGTTTGATCATATCCATGGTGGCCAT
>PXDL01000140.1 GCA_003566395.1 Balneolia bacterium
ACGTTCCTTGCCCGATATTGGGAGTCCCCATAACGAAGAGCGTAAAGCTCCAAGTCTTTTGGGCTCCTAAAAAGGAGAAAAACCAAGCCAAACAAGACAAAGCCGAATACCAGATATATCAAAAAGCGATGCTTCAAAACGCCATCTAGCCCCAATACGACCCCAGATCCATGTGTCTTCTGTTGTTGTTGGGCCACCATTTAAAACTACTACCCTCGACTCCTCTTGTCCATCACCAGCGAAGAGGCGACAAAATAAAAAACAAAAGCGACCACCATCGTCACAACAAACCCATAACGAACAGAGAGGTAAAGGGAGAGTATCGTACCAAAAGTCCCTGCTATGCTGCAGATGCCAAAATAAACTGGCACAATGTCTCTTAACCCAATCTCTTTTGCCTGAATCAACCCTCTAGGAAAATAGCCTCCCATAAAAAAGCCGCAAACGAAGATCATCAAGGCAAACAAGGAGTACTCGACAATCCACGGAAGTTCCCACTGAAGAATAACGCTCGGCAAATATACATTGCCAATAACAATGACTATCAAAAGGCTGGAAACAAGCAGTGGATTAACTCGGGAGAGAAAGAGGGCTCCTAGGCCTGAGGAAAAGAGCATTACTCCCAGAACCAAAACTAGCGCAGCTATCGGAGTGAGAAATACATTCAAATACTTCTGGATAAGCAAAATTTCAATTAGGAAGAACGCTATCCCAATTAATACATTATAAATACTCAGCCTAGCACTCGCCTTACTCAAGGAGCGCCAGGAAAAGAGTAACAAAAAGCCCAGAGCCATAAGACAAACAAGACCCACGGAGAGAAGCATTCGTGTCACCTCCGGGTAATCGGTATAAACCTGACTGGAATAGGGACGATCGTTTGTAACAGGTGAGTAATCAACACCAACAGGTAGGCTAGTCCGATCTCCATCTTTTAGGGATTGAAAAAGCTCAACATACTCCTGATCAACAACCGAAGGTAGGAGAAAATCAGGCCGAATATGAGGCTGCCATTCAATCCAAGTATTAATAGCAGCTAACTGTTCCGGCCCGAAAGGGCTCCTGCTCGCCATAATACTGATATAGTCTGGTACTTCGCCCGCACGGGGAAGTCTTCTTGCTCCCATCCAAGAATAAACAAACAAGTGCCTCTCAGGCTCGTTTGCACCGATCTCTTGCAGTACTGCATAGAGTGTGGCCAACTGTCTCTTCACTCCGTGCATTCCTAGTTCACCGATAGGCCTCTCCTCGTACATCAGATAGCCATTGTCACTGAGGTGATCAAAAAAAAGTCGATAGGACTCTCTTGTATGTAAATAATCCGGTGCCCCCAGGTAGCCGATTGAGGTCATGGAGCGCGTATTGATAAAGGTAATCAGATCGAACTCTCCCTTGGCTCTAGCTAGGTAGGAGATCACATTGCCACGCTCGAGTTGAATCGCATCATAGGAGCGACCAGACTCCTCATAGAAATCTCTTGTCATTATTTGCACTATCGAGGGATTTAATTCTACACCGATTATTCCCCTATCCGACCAACCTACTGCGCTCTTTAGAATCCCATTGGCAGAGGGCCCCGCTATAAGAATACGGGGATTATCGAAAATGCCCGTAACAACCCTTCTATCTAAATTACGCCCCCGCCCAAAAACATAGCCTCTTTCATTTCGAAAGTGATCGTTCATCATTGAGTGGAAATAGACTCCATGCCAATTCTGATTCCCCTTGCGCCTTGTTACATCAATACGGGCGACCAGATTGTCATAAGAGCCGACCAATTCATGGGTCTCGTATCTTGCGCCCCCAGGTTGCAAGCGACAAAAGATCTTTGTCTGATCCATTCGTTCACCACACCTTACGGCATGGACTAAGTTAAAAACATCGTACCTCTGCTGGAGGAAAAAGAAGGAGAGAAAAATCACTAAAAGCACTGCTATCAATGAGAAGAGAACAGCATTTCGCCTATATTCAATAGATGTAAGAGAAACAAAGAGAATGGTTGCTATAAGTAGGAAGAAGCTACTCTCTACATTGAAGAAGTGGAAGAGCAGTATTACTAATATAATGCCAAAAATAGCTCCAGCCATATCGAATAGGTACGCTTTGTCACTTTTAAATTCACGATAAAGGACTGAGGTGTAGATTGCAGGAAAGATAAATGGCAAGAGTAACACTATATTGACCAGCGGATTTGAGGGAAAACGGATCACGATTGTAGAGGCAATAGCGGAGAAAACGGCCGTCCCCAGTAGGCTTAAAGGAAAAAGTCTGGAGGTGTAGTTTATCCTTGTTGACACAAGAGAACCTATGCCGACACCAAGAAGTGCGTAGGAAATAGTCTGCATGGCCTGTAGGTAATCGTGGATGTATTCGATAAGATAAAAGAACATTATCTCAATTACGAATACAACAACGGTAAAAAAACTTAATGAGAGCAAAGCCGAGTGCTTTTTCAAAAGGGCCATCAATCTAGTTCTCCTGGCTACTGTCCACCTAAACCTCCCCCGATACAGGCCACCGAGATGATTGCATATTGAGCGATGGAGTGCAATAATCAGCGGAGTAGGTGATAAGGCGGCGCGAGGAGAGGCAAAGGAGATAGACTCAACATCAGTATGGCAGGGAAGATGCGAGGGGGAATATACGAGGAATGGGCTTTGGGCTAGGCAAGCTGCGTCATAACACTGTGGTGAGTCTCCTGCTCTATGGCAGCATAGGATTTGTGACATTTTCTCTGGTCATTCTGCGAGAACTCTCCCTCTCGGCAAGCATCGCCCAGCGGGGCAAACTGCCTTTTTTATCCACCAACTGGACACTATACCGTAACGACGATCT
>PXDL01000079.1 GCA_003566395.1 Balneolia bacterium
CCATAGGTGAATGTAAATATAAGCGGGCTTACAAACAATTTGTTGAAAGCGTTGGTCATCCGTTTTTTTGGCCGGACACTTCCCGGAATATTCCGCTTTTTTTATCGAGTTGTAACTTAATTATTTACAATAGATTAATTTAAGGGAGATAACAATTTTTCGCTAATAAATTTATTCCTCTATTCGCGAATAATCTTGTTTAGCGAAATTTCGCTTGATTATATTTTTTAAAATTTATATTCTCAATCAGTGCTGCTGGAAGCGCTTTTACCATTCGCCTCCGGCCAATCCTTCATACCCGAACTCACACCTTATGAGCTTAGCTGTTTTAATTAAACGACTTGCATGGTGCGCATTCCTACCCGGTTTCCTCTTAAATCCATACCCTTCTGCTGCTTCCGCCACAGATGAAACCCCGAATATCCGTTTTTTCGGATTTGTGAAGCACGATGCCTTTCTTGATTCCCGTCAGATGGTGGCGGCCCGTCAGGGACAGTTTTCATTGTATCCTTCTGCCGTAAACAATAACGAGGCCGGTACCGACCGTAACGAAGGCCCGTACTTCCACATGCTGGCCATCCAGTCCCGGCTGTCAATGGAGGTTACCGGTCCTGAAGCCTTCGGCGCCTCTTCACGAGCATTTATTGAAGGCGCTTTCTTCGGAAATATCGAAACCGACATCAACGGCTTCAGACTTCGTCATGCGTTTGTGGAGCTGAATTGGGATAACCGGCACCGTCTGCTTTTCGGGCAGTACTGGCATCCAATGTTCGGTGTACCTGCAGTGCCGGGCGTGGTAGCCTTCAACACCGGGGCGCCTTTCAAACCCTTTGCCCGCAATCCGCAGATACGGTACACCTTTTCACCCGGAAACACCTCTTTTATTCTGGCCGCCATGTCGCAGATCGATTTTGCGAGTCAGGGCGGTTCCTTACCGCTTCGCCGTTCCGGGATTCCTAACCTGCACGCTCAGATTCGGTACGCGTCGGGTGGATTTTCAGCTGGTACCGGCCTCGATTACAAAGCCCTCAAACCGGATGTACTGTCCGGTGAAGAGCTTCTGCATTCCTTAGCGGGCACAGCCTTCGCAAATGTTACAAGCGGCACCACCCGCGCCATGATTCAGGTAACCTACGGGCAAAACCTTTTCGACCACCTGATGCTCGGTGGATATGCTTTGCATCAACCCGACCCCGCCAATTCCGCGGTGTACGATCTGCGCAACATCACAACAGGCGCTATATGGACCGATATCTCGACGGGAGGAGCTTTCCGCGTCGGGCTATTCGCAGGTTATACCGAAAACTTCGGGACCGACGAAACCTTTACAAGCGGAGCATTAACTCCCCGGGGCGGAAACATAGCCTGGATCTGGCGGGCCTCACCACGTGCCGAGTGGAGCTCCGGTCCGGTGCGCTTCAGTCTCGAAGCCGAATACTCCGAAGCCGCCTACGGTACACCGGACGACCGCGGCCGGGTGAAGGATACCGACCCCACCCGCAACCTGCGGCTGATGTTCTCCACCTTCTACTTCTTTTGATCTCATACAAAGCCATAACGCTTACCCATAACAACACCTAACTATGGAAGACAAATATCAACTCTACTGGAAACGAAACCTGAACATACTGGTCGGACTGCTCGTTGCGTGGTTCGTCTTTTCCTATGGTTTGGGCATACTGCTGGCCGATCCGCTGAATAACATCCGTGTGGGTGGGTTTCAGCTTGGGTTCTGGTTTGCGCAGCAGGGATCTCAATACGCCTTCGTCATCATCATTTTTATTTACGTGTTTATGATGAATCGCCTCGACCGTGAATTTGACCTGAGGGAGGAATGAGCGCTATGGATATCCAAACCTGGACCTTTATAATTGTCGGGGCCACTTTTGCCCTATACATCGGTATTGCAATCTGGTCGCGAGCCGGAAATACCAAAGATTTTTATGTTGCCGGATCATCGGTGCCTCCGCTTGCCAACGGTATGGCCACGGCCGCAGACTGGATGTCGGCCGCATCGTTTATTTCCATGGCCGGGATGATCGCATTCCTCGGCTACGACGGCTCGGTATATCTGATGGGATGGACCGGCGGGTACGTTCTTCTTGCCCTTCTGCTTGCACCTTATCTGCGGAAATTCGGAAAATTCACCGTTCCCGATTTTGTGGGCGACCGGTACTACTCAAGCACCGCACGCATGGTGGCTGTGGTCTGCGCCGTATTCATCTCCTTCACCTACGTAGCGGGACAGATGCGCGGTACCGGTATCGTGTTTTCGCGCTTTCTGAATGTGGAAATAGAGATTGGTGTGGTTATCGGGATGTTCATCGTATTTTTCTATGCGGTTTTGGGCGGCATGAAAGGCATCACCTATACTCAGGTAGCTCAGTACTGCGTACTCATATTTGCCTATCTCGTACCGGTTATTTTCATCTCTATTATGATGACCGGCACTCCGCTGCCGCAGCTTGGATTCGGCGGCACGCTCGAAGACGGCACCTATCTGCTCGACCGTCTCGACGGCCTCAGCACCGAGCTTGGATTTGCGGCCTATACGTCGGGTACCAAACCCATGATCGACGTCTTTTTTATAACCGCTGCGCTGATGATAGGTACGGCCGGACTTCCACATGTGATTGTCCGTTTTTTCACCGTACCACGTGTACGCGACGCCCGCACCTCTGCCGGATACGCGCTTATCTTCATCGTGCTGCTGTATTCCACTGCTCCGGCCCTTGCCGCATTTGCTAAAACCAACCTCATTGATACCGTTGATAATGTGGAGTATTCCGAAGTGCCCGAATGGTTTACCAACTGGGAACAAACCGGATTGCTC
>PXDL01000418.1 GCA_003566395.1 Balneolia bacterium
GTGCTGAATGCTGAATTTCTTTATAATCTGTAATCATAGTTTTGGGGTTTATTTCTTTTTCAATCTATTGAAAAACGAACAATTCTGCTAATTACTTATTGAATGGAAGAGTGGGTATAACTAATTGATAACGCCCAAATGCCATCACCCTTAACACAGCAAAGCCGCCCCGGAGAACCGAAGCGGCTTTGCTTTGGAAAAACTAAAACCACGTCTGCGATTTAGTCGAAACTTACACCGAACGCATCAAAATCTATATACGTCGGAGGTTTGGGCGCAGTGGCATCACCCGACTTCAGATAGGTATCGAACCAGCGAATCATGCGCAGGTTGTAATCGAAGCGCGATGTTGCCCGTACATTTCCATGGCCTTCATTCGGATAAAAAATGAGGCGTGAAGGCAGGTCCGGCTTACGCACTTTCAGATGGCGGTAAAGCTCCAGCGACTGGGCCGGATGAACGCGGGTGTCTTCAGCTCCGTGCATAATGAGAATAGGCGTTTCGGAGCGCTCAACATAGTAAATCGGGCTGCGAAGCAGGTTGTCTTCCCAGTAATCCCAAATACGCTTGCGGGAGTGCACGAGGTAAAGTTCTTCGGGAATATCACTGGTTCCCCACTTTGATATGTTGTTGCTGATGCCCACAAACATAACCCCGGCGGCAAAACGGTCGGAATAGAAGGTACTCATCCAGGCCGTAGCATAGCCTCCGTAGGAACCACCGGTTACCCCGATACGATCGGGATCGGCGAGTCCCGTCTCAATAAGGTAGTCCACACCGTCAACGATATCGTCGAACTCGGCACCGGCCAGATCGCCCTGAGACGATTTAATAAACTCGAGGCCCCGACCGGTACTACCACGGTAATTCGGGTAGAATACCGCATATCCTCTTGCCGCCATCAGCTGGCCCGGAAGTGAATAGCCGGTCAGCCAACCGTTGCTGTAATGTGCCTCCGGACCACCGTGTACCATAGTGATGACAGGGTAACGTTCTGCATCACTTTCTCCATAAGGGCGAATGAGCAACCCTTCAATTTCACGACCGTCACGGGCATTGTAAGTAACAATTTCCTGCACACCCATCGCCACATCAGAAAGCCACTCGTTGGTGTTGGTTAGCCTCTCGATATCGGAAGCGCCTTCACGCAGCAGGTAAGCTTCACGCGGGTGATCCGGGGTTTCCACAGCAAAAGCGATATGTCCGGCGCCGGAAACGGAAAAGCTGCGCTTAATCGGGCCTCCGGTATCGATAATTCGGTTCTTGCTGGTTCCGTCGGGAGCGATGGTTCCAAAGGAACTCCAAACTCCTTCGCTTGCAATAAAATGGATGGTGTCATCGGCCGTCCACATAATCTGTTCGTATTTGCCGTGGAAATCCGGGTTAATGTTTTCCGGTGTACCGCCCGTGGCGTCCACAATCATGATACGGCCGTCTATGGGGTCGTTGATGGAGTTACCTGCGCGCAGGGCGATGCGCTGTCCGTTTGGGCTCCACACAATCTGACCAAGTTTACCTTTATTATCGAGCGTGTTGAGCACCTGTCGGCTATTCACATCAAAAACATGCACCGTTTTAAACATGAAGGAATCGTCAACAGACGGGCTCGGAGCTACGGCAGCGGCCAGACGGGTTCCGTCCGGGCTGAAGCTCATTTCGTAGTACGTACCTTCGGCTTCAAGCTGATGCCCGGCCGGTTCTGACGTTCCGAGATCGGCTACAAAAGCTACACGCTGCGGTACGTTCTCTTCGAAAATCTCCGGCTCGTACGGAAGCGGATTTTCAGGAAGATCGATAGATTCGGCCGAAACAAAGGCGATTCGACGCCCCTGATCATCCCAAACAAGGTTAGACATATTGCTTTCGTGGCTGAAAAGCCGGGACACATCTCCGGTATCCGGATCCAGTTCGTATAAAGCATTGTGGTCATCTCCTTCCATGCGTGTAAGGAAGGTGAAGGTGCCGTTAGCAGGCCTTGCCGCCAGGCTTCCCGGGCGACCCTCCAGCTCTACGTGAACCGATTGCCCCGTTTCAACATCGATATAGTGGAGCTCTGTTGATGACGGGCTGTTTTCTTCGCGCGGATCAGCCGGTACCGTTTTAGTAAAGGCAACGTAATTGCCGTCGGAGGAAATCACAACGGTTCCAACGTTTTGTAATTCCGCCAACTGAAGCGGTGACATAGGTTGCTGGGCCTGAAGAAGAGCGATATTTGCGGTAAGCAACACCAGCAAAAATCCCATCCAGGCTTTTGTAATCATTGACCTCATAATGTTTCCGAGTTTTGTGAAAGTGGGTGAATATCTTGATAACGGGTATAAATAAGGAATTCCGCACTTTTTATCGAACCCCTGAACCAAACTTTTACCAAATCTAATCGCCGATGCTCCCCTTCTGTTTCTGTTACGCTCATTCCTGCCTCTCGGCAATGTAATACATGATATTGGTGATACTGAGAAGCGAAATCACCTTATCCGAACAGTCGAAAACCTCTCTAAAATATGGAATTGTAAGTTTCCTAATAGGTTTAGGGCGATTTCTTCTTCATAGATTATTTCGCGGTTTCGAGGCATCGGGGATCGTTGGCCGCCAACAAATCTATTTGCTAAAATGAGCCTGTCAAATCTTCACCCCTCGCAAAACTTACAGCTCCCGGATGCTACTGAGCTACCCGGTCTTCAAACAGCTTTTTGAATTTTTCGATCTTAGGCACAATCATCACCTGGCAATACGCCTGATCACTGTTTCTGTTGAAGTAATCCTGATGATAGTCCTCGGCCTCATAAAAAATATCCAAAGGCTTGATTTCTGTAACAA
>PXDL01000375.1 GCA_003566395.1 Balneolia bacterium
CTCTTTCCGAACAAGCTTCCATACATGATGATGCTGAACTTCCGGAGCAGCTTGCGGCGCATCCTTCCGATGTAGTGCGATGCTGGGCGGCACACGCAGCCACGACCGGAGCCGGGCTTTCAGTTGAAGAAAAGTTAAACAGGGCGGCGCGTTTCGCAGCCGACTCACACTTCGGAGTTCGGGAAATGGCGTGGTTGGCGGTCAGAGGAGATATCATCCAAAACCTTCATGAAAGCATCGCAATTATAACCGAATGGACCAAAGACCGCGATGAAAACATCAGGAGGTTCGCAACTGAGGCAACCCGGCCCAGAGGCGTTTGGTGTGCGCACATCAATGTGCTGAAGCAAAATCCGGAGTCCGGCTTGCCGCTGCTCGAACCGCTGAAGTCGGACAGCTCAAAATATGTGAGGGACAGCGTCGGTAACTGGCTGAACGACGCAAGTAAAACCCGTCCTGATTTTGTGAAAGACCTGTGCGCGCGCTGGGAAACGGAGAGCGATACCCCCGAGACAGCCTACATCATAAAAAAAGCCCTGCGTACTATTGCCAAAAAGGGAAAATAACTGCGGCGATTTCCCGGACGTAGTTTTCGGCATCATTGCCGGCACCCTAAAATATTTCCCGAACTAATCCGATGCCGGGACCGGCAAACTTGTTCTAATGCGGATAATTCACCAAGAATTTTTTCTCTGTCTTATGGCAAACCCAAATATGGGGGAATTTGCACTATTCCTATGTTTATATAAATCAATTTCCTGAATTGTATTTATTATCAAATCGTGAATAATCCTGGCTAATATCCATCCTCAATGAACTGAATGCGGGTTTCATAATCGGGCCAATCGGGTAACGGCGGTTCGGTTTGGTTCAGAAAACTCATGATGGCGGCATAGGTTATTTCACTGCTTTCCGGAGTTGCCCAAAGTACATGGCCGGCATTTTCAATCCACTGGCTGCGGGAAATGGAATAGTACTCGTAATATTCCATGGCAAACCCTCTGGGCACGTAGCTGCATGCACCCAACAGAAACAATACCGGCTGAGAGAGCTTACTTAAATCCGGCCTGTCAAGCTCAATGAAATCCTTATATATTTGGATGGTGGCCATCATATTAACCGGAAGAGGCTCGAAAGGCTGCATCCGGTCCTCATCTTCCCGGCAATAGGAATTTGCGACCACCTTTACCTGTAATTCCGGCCTCGTGAATCCGATAAGCTCTTCCTGAAGAACAAACGAGTTGCCCGCAGGCAGCAGCGCAGCCAGCACTATTCTGGGATTGGTCAACACATCACGGAAGTCCAGTCCGTCAGCATTTTCAGCTTTTGTGGTTTTATCGGAAAAATGGTGGTGGTCCGATTCCACTTCCGCGCCCGGTATGGGCGAAGGCTCCGACAGTATGATTTTCCTGATATCGAAATCGTTGCCGTAATCATCCAAAAACGATGTTATCACCCCTGCCCCGTACGACTGACCGAACAGGATTACCGGGGTGTCCAGTTTTTCCAAAATTGCCTTTAAGTCGTTTACATTGCCGCTGTGTGAATATTCCCGAACCGGAAGCAAGGGGGAACGGCCAGCACCGGCCTGGTCGTACAGCAGTACACGGTATCCCTCTTTTGTGAAAGTTCTCAGAAATTCTCTGTCAAAATCCCGGTTATAAGCACCCGGACCACCGTGCACGAAAACGATGGTCTCCTCCCGAAGCTCGGTTTCTTCCAGAGGCGTATGTATGTCCACGGAAACCGTTCTTTCACCCGGAAGCTCCCAGAACTCAAAACCGGGATCAGTATATGTATTCCTGAACTCATGCTGAGGCAATGGTTTCATAGCCCACAAAATAATGAGCAGCGCAAGCACAGCCGGCACAGATTTCAAGAGCTTCATCCCGGTGCCGCTCTGCCTGCGATAAATCCAGCGAATGAACACAAAAGCGGCTGCAAACGTAAGTACCAATGAAAGATATCCTCCCGCTAATCCATTGGTCAGAAACAGTAATCCGACAAAGAGCAAAATGAGCAGTACTCCGGATAGGAGGTAGCCAAGAAATCGAGCGACTCCAATTACAATTTTTTTCATAGGCGCCATATTAGTGAAGATTTATGATGTAAAATACTTCATCAACATGACTCCATGCAATGCGGCTTAAATAAGCATTTGACCGAAGACTTAGGCCAAAGCGGGATGCGACACGTTAAGGCAATTGCTTGTTCGGTTTTCCTACGGATTGTATTTCCTCAAATACCCCTACTTTATGAAGGACCAAAAATATTAATCAGGACTTCTTCTTATAACTTTAAATTATTGTATTACAATTAGTTATGAAGGAAATTTATGTTTCAAGATGCAAGAAAAATTCCAAAATGATGCAAAATTACCGGCAACAGGGCCACTCCCGAACCAAGCGTGCCGCAGGTACGCACGGTGTGGATACGATATCAGGGTTACGTCAGCTGGGCGACTCTGCTTTAAGGACCTGTCTTGGCGGATTTTGCATTTGGGCGTTGAATTTTATTACGGCACGCACATTTTGGTGGGGGCCGGGTTTCTACCGATAGATTGCCCCTACAGGACAAGGGGGGCGAAACAGCCATGGTTCTCGAACGCGAAATCCGGATCTGTTTCGATATGTTACGTTTTGTCAGCCCGGATAAAATGTCCCGTTAGGGACTTCCTATTGGTAGAAAAAAATATTGACCAAAATTCATGGTACCGTTAGGTACAATCTATGGCTTGAATCTTGACCGTAGCATGTCATCGCAGCACCAAGTGTTTATTAGATTCCGGACAGCCCTATCCCGGATTATTCA
>PXDL01000317.1 GCA_003566395.1 Balneolia bacterium
ATAAGGTTCGGTAAGCTCACGATCTGATGCGGTCCTTCTGTTTTTTCGGATTACGAGGCATACGCGTCTGAATCCGGATTGCACGGTTTTGCAGACTTCGCAGTTTTGCATTAAAATAGAAGGTTGAATAATCCGTGATTAAGGAGTACCGCCTTCATTGCAAAATTTGAGATCGCAATGACGAACCATGTTTGGTATGTGCCCCGGTGTTAGTCTGAAGGGCGTTCCAAAGCATAACCCGCAATCAATTTGCAACTTCTATTTCGCTTCTTTCACGGCACAGGTGGAAAGGCCGAACGGAGCATAAATCGGACAAAAACTGATCAGGCTTGTTAGTACAAATATCCCCGAGAGTACCAACAGGACGATGCCAAGCGTTCCGGTAATACTATTCGTGAAATAAAGAATCGCAACGACCACTGCTATACTGACTCTGATAAGCCTGTCGGCTGTTCCCATATTTGCTTTCATACTATGTTTAGTTTATGAAAATGAAGTGTTGAAAAACGAGAACAATCCCGTAAATAGCGGCTATGCACAATATGCAGACTGCTATTAGCTTGAGTATTTTAATCCGGGTTGTCATTTTCGATTATACGAATTTGCATCATTTTATTCATCAGACCGGTAACGAGTTTTTTTTAAGTATCGGTGTGAGGTTACGATTTATGCGCCTTTCTCCTTTTTTATTTCCATATTAGAAGGCATTGATAAACCGGAAATTTTGGTCGAATGAAACGCCGGACCAAAAATGAAACCATAGCTTAGGCTATCTGTTCGAGGATTTCATTTTTGTGGCAAGGCAGAAGACGGGCAAAAGAACGGTTTTGTGAAAACTTCTATTGAGCAACCATCAGGACTTCCCATCTAATACAAACGAATTATGGACACAACGACCTCTCTTTTCACTCCGGAGTGGATGAAAACCTGGCAGCACGCCATCTCAGCCGATGACGCCTACCGTACGCACGGGCAATCCTGGAGAGAGCCCCTGCTGCTTAAATTCACCGACGGAGACGGCTTATTACCGGAACCACATGCCATCGGATTCAGGCTCGATTTACAGGGCGGCAGCTGTAAGGAAATCCGCTATGCTTTTTCCGGGGATGAGGCCTCGGTAGCCACCATCATGTCGGCTTCATTTGCTATCTGGAAAGATCTAATTGAATCAGGCCGGGATCCGCTTTTTTTGGTGATGAAGGGCTCCATCACCCTGGAGAAAGGAAGTCTGTTTAAACTTTCCGGACAGCGAAAAGCGGCCAAAGCGTTGCTCGAAGCAGCTTCAAAAGCCGCTAAGAAGGCTGAACAAGTCCTGCCTGAAAATCCTGACGTGCCTGCTAAATCCGACGTACCCTATCACCCTGAAAAAAAGAACGGACGCGCCCGTTTCTCTACTCCGTCCGGCGGCCTTGACCCCGAAAGTTTCCCTATGAAGCTTTTCCAGAAAGCCAAACAGCTGGGAATCTGGAACCCGTCGGATATAGATTTTTCAAAAGACCGGAAGCAGTGGGAATCCTTTACCGACACGGAGCGGACGGTGCTGCTGCACCTCACTTCGATGTTTGTGGCCGGTGAAGAGGCTGTAACCCTGGATTTACTCCCGCTGATCATGACCGTAGCGGAGGAAGGCCGTATTGAAGAAGAAATCTACCTCACTTCGTTTTTATGGGAGGAAGCGAAGCATACCGAGTTTTTCGACCGTTTTCTGAAGGAGACCGTGCGAAGTCCGGTTGATATGGAGTCTTTTCATGGTCCGGCCTGGCGGCGTCTTTTTCACGATGAGCTCCATACCGCGCTTAACCGTCTCCGGAGTGATTCAGGTCCGGAAAATCAACTCAGAGCATCCGTTACCTATAATTTAATTGTGGAAGGAACCCTTGCTGAAACAGGGTATGAAGCCTACTACAACATGCTGTCCGAACAGGATATGCTGCCCGGGCTGAGGGAAGGAATCGGCCATCTGAAGCGGGACGAATCCCGGCACATCGCATTCGGACTTTATTTCATCCGGCGGCTGATTGAGGCGCATCCCCATCTTACGAATGTGGTGGAAGAGGAAGCCGGCCGGCTTTTGCATCAAGCCATAGATGTGGTAAACGAAATTTTCGCACCTTATCCCGAGATGCCGTTCGGCCTCGATCGCGAATGGTACATCACTTTTGCCTCCGGACAGTTCTCCAAACGCCTGAACAAGCTGATGGAATAAGAAGCCGAAGTAATAATCATCGCGTTTTACTGGCAGGACACTTAAAACAAAAAATTTTGAATTTTGAGCCCGCTCCGAAAAGTCAATTTTGAACCACGAGGTCACGAACACTCGAAGTTTCACGAAGGTAAATAATCGTTTTTGTTACACAATATAATACGCTTAAAGGCATAAATTTCGGATTAGGGATTAATCGGAGTAGCCTCAATTTTGAATTTTGAATCACTGTTGTCCGGGGAAACTGATTCATACTGTATCCGTTGGCAGCATGTTTTTGTCCCGCGGATTGAACGGATTGTTCCGGCCAAACTACGAAGTTCCGTGCACTGAAGTAGTTTAGAGCCGGAGTTTTTACTTTTTTGGATTAGAGTTAAGAATGGGTAGAGGCCCATGCAAAAAGGCTGAAATCCTACTCATAGTTTGATTAAAAGGACCAAATCCGGCCTTGTGAAAAAAATGGCGAAGGTCGCTTCGCTCCCAATTTTGAATGGTGGGTTTTGAATTTTGAATGACCTCCGTCAAAAAATGCATCCATGTAAATGATGACACTCCGCGGAGGTTTAGCCCAAATTTCCCGAAATCACCAAAATTCC
>PXDL01000373.1 GCA_003566395.1 Balneolia bacterium
AAACAAGTGCTGACGAGTCTGCACTGGTACCTGGTTTACGACGACGGTCTAATCTGCAATACTACATGCAACATTGCACATAAAATCGTGTTCGCACACGCTCGAAGGAGGGTCAGACAGATGTCAAAGACTAAAGGCAACACAGAAAGCAGAGGCTTTCAGTCCATACCAGTGGTTGACATCAGCCAGTTACTGAACGGCGACGCAAATCAGCGTCAGGCGGTGGCAGAGCAGATTGGTCAGGCCGCGCGCGAGGTGGGATTTTTTCAGATCATCAATCACGGCATCATCGCGTCCACGCGAGACGGATTGAAACAGGCGGCGAAGGAGTTTTTCGACCGACCCGTGGATTACAAGATGCAGCATTTCATTGGTCTATCAAGCAATCACCGGGGCTATGTACCACAAGGGGAAGAGGCACCAGACCCAAAAAAGAAGGATCTCAAAGAGGCGTTTGATGTCGCCATGGAGTTGCCGGAATCGGATCCGGATGTGGGTCCGCACAACCCCTTGTTGGGCCCCAACCCCTGGCCCGGGATATCCGGATTCAGGGAGCGTGTAGAGGCCTACTACGACGCCACTTACCATGTAGGTCGATCGTTGATGGCCGCTTTTGCCGTTGCACTGGATCTGCCGGAAGACAGGTTTCTGCGTTACGTCACGAAACCACCCAGCCAGCTTCGGTTGATCCACTATCCCTATGATCCGACTGTCGTCGATGCCGAGGGCATTGGGGCACATACGGACTATGAATGTTTTACTCTACTGCTCCCGACTACTCCCGGGTTGGAAGTGATGAACGGAGACGGTGACTGGATTCCCGTGCCTTTCATCGAGGACGCACTAGTCGTGAATATCGGTGACATGCTGGAAATCTGGACCAATGGTACCTATGTTGCCACCTCACATCGCGTTCGGAAAATACCGGAAGAACGCTACTCCTTCCCATTGTTTTTCGCCTGTGATTACCATACAGAGGTCAAGCCACTGCCCGAGTTTGTGGCACGTGATGGCCAGGCACACTATCAGCCGCTCAAGGCGGGGGAGCACCTGTTTGCTCAGACGGTCCATACCTTTCAGTATCTACAAAAACGGCTTGAGAGGGGAGAAATATCCCTGCCCAAAGGTTCGCTCGATGCGGGCAGCCTGGGTCAGCACGGACGCCAGAAGACAGCAGGGCGGGCGGCTATGTGACGTTTTTTAGTGCTAACCTGTGTTAGTGTTACAGTTCGTACACAGGCGGCAATATTGACATGACAAAAGCCTACTCGAATCAGCGTCGTCGCGCTTTCGTCCACGCGCTGCAGGAAATCGACCGGTTCTGGGGCGAGATCCTCGGAGACGAGGCGTACTACGATCTGCACTACTCTGATCTATTCACTCGGATGTGGCTGCATCGCAATCATACGTTTCGAAAAACCGAACTATACGCGTTTATGCCAAGAATCAGCCACCGAACCGCCGTCAAATATGTGCAGCGGGCAATCCGGGAAGGTCTGCTGCTGGAGTTCACTGACGCTCAGGATCGGCGTACCAAGCGAGTGCACTTGTCCGATTCAATGCAGGAGCGTATTGAACACTTTCTGGATCACGCCATCGCAACCCTGGAAAAGAAGCCGCTGAGAGAGCTCAAAAACAGTGGTGTGAGATGATTCAATTATCCCGCTCCCGCGCCAGCAGTGCCTGCTTCCGTTCAACCCCCCACCGATACCCTGACAGCCCACCATCACTGCGCACCACCCGATGGCAGGGGATGGCCACCGCCAGCGTGTTGGCACCACAGGCCTGAGCCACCGCCCGCGCGCTGGTAGGCGCGCCGATCATCTGCGCCACCTCGGTGTAGCTGACCGTCCGGCCAGGTGGAATGGACTGCAATGCTGCCCAGACCCGGCGTTGGAAGGCAGTACCGCGAATGTCCAGCGGCAATTCCAGCCCTCGGGACGGTTGTTCAACCAGCCCTATCACCTGAGCCACGATATGCTCGAATTCGGCATCACCGCCAATCAGTTCGGCCGCCGGAAAGCGATCCTGAAACGCTTCGACCAATGCCTGTGGATCGTCACCCATCTGGATGCTGCAGAGGCCCTTCTCACTCTGCGCCACCAGAATGGAACCCAACGAGCACTCGCCCAGCGCGAACCGGATTCGATTGTCGGCGCCGCCTTTCCGGTAATGGGTGGGAGACATGCCAAGCACCTTGTCGGCCTCATCGTAAAACCGCCCGATGGTGTCATAACCGGCCGAGTAGACGGCCTCGGTCACCGTGTTTTCCCGGCCCAGCGCCTCGCGCACGCGTTCGGCTCGACGCCCTGCGGCATAGCGGCGCGGCGTCAGCCCGGTGACACGTTTGAACACGCGCTGCATGTGAAACTTGCTCCAGCCTGCCAGCGCTGCCAGTTCGTCTGCAGAAGGCAGAGACTCGGCGCTGTCGATGTGGCGACACAACCGTTCCACTGTCCTGGCCTGCCAGAGTTGGTCCGGCGACAGGGTGTTCGAGGCATGAGTCTCTTCTGTCACGTTCGTTCTCGTCGAGGTTAGGCTTCGTGACCTACTATAGTCGATTCAGAATTCGTGACATCCCGATTATTGCGCTTTCGGGACCACGGGTTTTCAATAAAGTCCGGCCACCGTAAGCATGCAAACTGGCGCAGGAACTGCTTCGGGGTCTCTCAGGCCATCACCGTGCGGTCGCCACGGAATCAGCGACAGGCATCATTCAGGCAAAGCCCAGGAACACGGCCAAAGCTCTGGTAACGGCGACCATGTCGCTGTCGCCGAGATGGCCGAAGACC
>PXDL01000322.1 GCA_003566395.1 Balneolia bacterium
TATAAAATATTATTCGGACCGGTGAGCATCAGCAACGATTACGAAACAAGTTCCCGTAACTTGATGGTGAAATTTCTGACTGTAACAAATTATCTGCCGGATCTTGCCCGTCAGGTGAAGCCCAAATCACCGTTCAAGACCCCGAAAAAAACGGGATGGCAGCCGGCCGGTAAACCCGAGCTTTTAGATATAGACGACGTTTCCGATGTTATCTCGAATATTGAAGCCGATGCTAAAGGTGTACCTATTCTTCTTAAACAGTATCTCAAGCTGGGCGGTAAACTCCTCGGTTTCAATGTTGATCACGAATTTGCGGATGCCCTGGACGGATTAATCCTGGTGGACCTTACCAAAACCGACGAGAAAATTCTGGTACGGTATATGGGGGATGAAGGCATGAAGCATTTCAAATCCTTTCATAACCAGGAAGGAAGCGTGAAACCGCCCGTACAGCCGGAAAACACTTGATTTCGCTCTATTAAATTTTCGTTGTCCGGGGAAATAGATTATTCATATGTATGTGGCCGGCTTAACATTTGAACGGCGTGATCACATAGAAATTGAATTGCACAACCTCCGGGAATATTGTGTTTTCCTTCAGACCTTACACTGATACTGTCCTACTGATACTGTACACTGTACACTGTAACCGGCCCGCACAGCAGTGTTATAAAATTCTATCTGAATAGCCTTCCGTACTCATTGACGGGTTGATACAAGTCCCTGCTGCTATAAATTGAGTATTGCTGGCGTCCGCAGCTTAATCAATAATCCGATGAAATCGCAAAACACGCTCAGGATCGCCGGAAAGTGTTCAGTTTTAAGGGAAGGGAACTGAAAAACGCCGTCATTACTTTATTTTATAAAGTAAATTGTTCAATCGGTCTGAAGCTGAGAAAAACACCAATTTCAGTAAGCATCTTCATTTGTAATTATAAAAGCGGTACCACTATTAACTTATTTAGGGCAAAATTGATATTTACAAAATAAAAGAAAGGTATTAAAGTAATATTAAATTAGACATTAAGTAATGTTTGGATGTTGACTTTATAAATTAAAGCTATTAATTTTTGATTGTTAACTTTATTCACTTTAATGATTTACCGCTATGATTAGCAAAGAATTCACTCCAAAACGTACACTGTGTAAGGTAAGACTTCAGGTTCCTGCTGAATGGGCGGAAAAAGAAGTTGCTGTGGTCGGGGATTTCAACAACTGGGATCCTTCTTCTGATAAACTCGAGCGTAAAAACGGCGGATGGGAAACCGTTCTCAGACTTAAGCCTGAGACCGAAACCCAATTTCGCTATTTCATCGACGGCGAGCGTTGGGCAAACGACGAGCAGGCCGATGATTACATTGCTAACGAGTTTGGCGAGAAAAACGCAGTCTTGAAAATCGGCAAATAAGTCTTTTTCAACTCGTTTAAATTTCTTGAAAGCTCTGTGCTACTTGCACAGGGCTTTTTTTATATGCAATTTAGGGTATGACTGAAGAAAAACCACTCCAATATGCCGTAACCAAGCCGGAATCCGTTTTCAGAACGCTGAAAACCAAGCGTATCGGCAGGGAAATGTGGATGTTCCATAAACTGGATTCCACAAGCTCATTTGTAAAGAAACTTCCGCCGGATACCACTCCGGAAGGTCTCGTTTGCGTAGCCTCCGAACAATACAGCGGCAGAGGTCAGCACGACCGGAAATGGATAAGTAACGCCGGGGGCAGCCTTAATTTTTCTATCGTATTAAAGCAGGGTGATGCGGACCGTCTCCAGCTACTGCTTCAAAGCTGTGCCCTTTCCGTACGAAACGCTCTGAAAACCTTGTACTCTGTAAACTCAGTATTGAAGTGGCCCAATGACGTGCTTGTGGGAGGTAAGAAAATCTGTGGTGTGCTGGCTGAATGCGCTTTCATGGGAAAAGAACTTGAGCGAATGGTAATTGGTATTGGGATCAATACGAATGGCAAATTAAGCGATGAATTAAGAGATAGTGCCATTAATTTGGAAACTGTGCTGGGTCATTCCGTTGATCATGCACAGCTTTTGGGAGTTCTACTTGAGGAACTTGAGCTTCAGTATGATCGCTGGCTTGCCGATGATACCGATCTGATCGTTGAAATCAACAAGCATCACCGCGGGTATGGCGTCTGGAATAAAGTACTCGCCGACGGCCGGGAAGTTAACGGACTGTTCAAGTTTCTCGGGGTTGACTTACAGGGATTCCCGGTGTTTTTGAATGAGAACGACGACGTAAAACGCATCACACAAACCGATATTCGCTTTGTCCCTGTCAGGTGAACGAATCCTCCGGCTGCCGCTGCCTGAAGGAAGCCTTGTTGTTGCCGTAAGCGGAGGCGTGGACAGCATGGTTTTACTTTCACGTTGTCTGGCTCATCCGCATCCCATCATTGCCGCTCACGTGAATTACCGGAAACGCGGAGCCGCTTCCAATGCCGATGAAGAACTTGTGCGATCGTTTTGCGAAGAGAACGGCATCACCTGCTGCGTAGCCCGGGCACCTGACTTCACAGAGCAGGCAAATTTTCAGCATGAAGCCCGTACGTTCAGATATCAATTTTTTGAGCGCGTCCGGACCGCCCACAAG
The DNA here is from genome assembly GCA_003566395.1 of Balneolia bacterium. Taxonomy (GTDB): domain Bacteria; phylum Bacteroidota; class Rhodothermia; order Balneolales; family Cyclonatronaceae; genus Cyclonatronum. The sequence continues at coordinate 2,606 of PXDL01000322.1, forward strand.
GCTTCTGCTATTGTAACGGCTCATCACGCGGATGACGATACCGAAACCCTACTTTTCCGTTTGTTCAGAGATGGAAATGCTTCGGCTCTTTCCGGTATTCCCCAAAACTCAGGCGCTGTTTATCGTCCGTTACTCGGCGTAGGAAGGGAGGAAATCGAGCGTTATGCCCGGGAAAA
>PXDL01000474.1 GCA_003566395.1 Balneolia bacterium
GGGGATAAGATTAAGCGGGGGGCAGAGGCAGAGAATAGGAATAGCCAGAGCGTTATACCACGATCCCCAAGTGCTGGTTTTTGACGAGGCGACGAGTTCGCTTGACGGGGTCACCGAAAACTTAGTTCTTAAAGCAATCGAAGATATTTCAAAGATGAAAACGATTGTGATAATAGCTCATAGGCTGACAACCGTTAAAAAGTGTGATATCATCTACATTCTGGATAAAGGCAGAATCGCGGCAGAAGGGACGTACGATGAATTGATGAAGGAAAATGCCTTATTCAGGGCTATGGCGTCAAAAAGCCCTAAAGAATAAAATGAAAAAATAGCTTGAAAATATTCATGGATCAGCATAAGTTTTATTATAATGATACTTAAATTATTTTTTAATTTAAGGGTAAAGAAATGAAATTTCTTCTTACCGGGGGCTGCGGGTTTATTGGAAGCCATGTAGCTGACAGGATTCTTGCGGGAAACTGCGAATTACTGTTTTTAGAAATTAGTAAAATTCTAAGATTTCAAAGATGAAAAGTGTTGAATAAGATTTGACTTTAACAATTGGCAGAGGAACAAGTCATGAGAATATTATTGGTAGTTTATGATAATGATTCATATATACCTATTTTCCCTCAAGGTTTGGCATATATCGCGTCCGTAATGAGGAAAGCGGGTGTTGATGTGTGCATCTATAATCAAGACATCTATCATTTTCCAGAGGAACATCTTTTGGAATTGTTGAGTAGAGAGCATTTTGATGCAGTCGGGGTAAGTGTGATAGGAGGTTATTTTCAATATAGAAAACTGTTGAAGATATCTGCTGCAATCAATAATGCAAAAAAGAGGCCGTTTTATATTCTCGGTGGTCACGGTCCTGCTCCTGAACCAGAGTTTTTTCTTAGAAAGACAAAAGCTGATGTAATTGTAATAGGAGAAGGCGAAAGCACTGCAACTGAGTTAATTGAACATATAAGCGGGCAGAGAAAGCTTGATTCAATAGACGGTATAGCATTTATAAAGGATGGCGGACTTATTAAAACCCCCAAAAGAAATTTAATAAAAGAGATAGATGACATTCCTTTTCCCGCATGGGATCTTTTTCCCATGGATCAATATTCTCTGATAAGAGCGCCAAAAATTAAAAACAGTGAAAGATGCCTGCCTGTTCTATCGGGAAGAGGGTGTCCCTATAAATGTAATTTCTGCTATAGAATGGATGAAGGATTTCGGGCTCGTTCTCCGGAAAGTTTGATTGAGGAAATCAGCTTGCTGAAGAGAGATTATCATATCGGCTATATTGATTTTTCGGATGAGTTGTTGATGAGTTCAATAAGCAGAACTGAAAAATTATGCAGGGCGTTCATAAAAGCAAAATTAAATGTTCACTGGAGTTGTAGCGGCCGTTTAAACTTTGCGAGATTAGACATACTTAAGTTAATGAAAGAGGCAGGATGTGTGTTCATTAATTATGGAATTGAATCCCTGGATGAAAACGCTTTAATAGTGATGAAGAAGAAGCTGACAGTAAGACAAATAAATGAAGGGATTCAAAATACATTGGCATCTGGAATTAGTCCAGGCTTAAATGTAATATTTGGAAATATCGGTGAAACTGCCGAATCGTTAAAACTCGGAGTGGATTTTTTGCTTAAGTATTCTGATCATTCCCAGTTAAGGACAATAAGGCCCGTTACCCCTTATCCGGGATCCGAACTTTACTACTATGCGATAGAGAACGGTTTGTTGAGAGATTGTGAAGATTTTTATGAAAACAAACATGTTAACTCGGATTTGCTTTCGGTGAATTTCACCGATATGAGTGATGATGAATTCCACAGGTCATTGTTTGAAGCAAACAGCCTGCTTATAGAGAATTATTACGAGGCGCAGATGAAAAAGACTTTGGGCAACGCAAAAAAGCTATATCTTGATATGGACGCTTCATTCAGAGGGTTCAGGCAGACTTAGATTGGTTGTGCATTCAAAGGGAGTATTAACATGTTCCGCTTAACTGACAAAAAAATACTTGTAACAGGCGCCGGCGGATTCATCGGCTCCCATCTCACAGAAGAGCTTGTCAAAAGGGGATGTGATGTTCGGGCTTTTGTCCTTTATAATTCCATGAATTCATGGGGATGGCTTGACAGTTCGCCTCCGGAGGTTAAGGAAAAAATAGAGTTTTTTCCAGGTGATATAAGAGATCCGCACGGGGTCAGGCAGGCTATGGAAGGTTGTGGCGTTGTCTTTCATCTTGCCGCTCTAATAGCAATACCTTATTCTTACCATTCTCCGGACACCTACGTTGATACAAATGTGAGGGGAACATTGAACGTGCTCCAGGCTGTCAGGGAACTGGGAGTAGAAAAATTGGTGCATACATCCACAAGCGAGGTATATGGAACGGCAAAATTTGTTCCCATTACAGAAGAACATCCAGTACATGGGCAATCCCCGTATTCGGCCACAAAAATCGGCGCGGACCAGCTGGCTTTATCGTTTTTCAATTCTTTCGTCACTCCTGTTACCATAATAAGGCCGTTTAATACTTATGGACCGCGTCAATCTGCAAGAGCAATAATTCCTTCAGTAATAACTCAGATTTTAAGCGGAAAAAGAACAATTAAAATCGGCTCGGTTCAGCCGACAAGGGATTTTAATTATGTAAAGGATGTCGTGTCCGGATTTTTGGCGGGGGCATCCACGGAAGCGAGCATCGGAGAAGTAATTAATATCGGAAGCGGATTCGAGATTTCCATAGGGGAAACAATAAATCTCA
>PXDL01000009.1 GCA_003566395.1 Balneolia bacterium
GATTATCAGGATGCAGGCAAACTTGTTCTCGAATGGAAAATCCAGGCGGTGCTTACCCTTCTCCCGGATATGAGAAAAAACAAATACGGAATTATCATATTTATCGAAAGCCAGTCTGTCAAACAACCCATAGAGGGACTGGCACTGAGCAACACGTACAGGGCTGCAGTTACCGGATTTGCAAAAACGCTGGCCGGAGAAGTGGCACCTGAAGGAATCACTGTAAATGTGATAGCCCCGGGGTCTCACAGTACGCCTGCAATAGAGCGCATTATACAGGCGCGACGGGAAAAGGATAATCTGTCCAGAGAAGAAACCATAGCCGGAATGACGGCTTCAATTCCGGCCGGACGGTTCGGACAGGCTACGGAACTTGCTGCTCTGGTTTGCTGGTTGCTGAGTGGTGAGAGCCGATTTATTACAGGACAAACCATCAGCCATGACGGCGGAAATATTAAACATCTGTTCGGATAAGTATTATGAGGATAATTCAAAAGTCATTCACCCTGAATCCCCGCCCGCGCGGTTTTCACCTTATCACCGATGAAGTGCTCGGGCATATCCCCGAACTTGCAGAATTTGAGATCGGCCTGCTTTACCTGTTTATAAAACACACGAGCGCTTCACTCACCATAAATGAAAACGCCGATCCGACGGTCAGGCAGGATTTTGAGTCGTTCTTCAACCGCACGGTACCTGAAAACAACAACTTATACAAACATACACTTGAAGGTACCGACGATATGACTTCACATATTAAAAGCTCGTTGCTCGGGGCTTCGGTCAGCATTCCTGTTAACAGCGGGAAGTTACTAACAGGTACCTGGCAGGGAATTTATCTGTGCGAACATCGCAATCATGGAGGAGCACGTAAACTCGTAGCTACATTGACCGGCAATTAAATATCAATCGAGCTGTCATTCTTAGGTTCAGACTGCTTTTATGTAAGCTTGAAGAGTTGTATTTTCTGCTGTTATTTTTATTTAGATTTAATCTACGCGAAAGTATTATGTCTCAAAAATCAGCTGTCGCCCCTTTTTTTGCCTTCCTGCTATTATTTGTTTTTTCCGAAACCGTTCTTTCTCAAATAACGGTTTACTCTGGCCGCAATCGCGCACTTGTTGAACCGCTCGTACGTCAATTTGAAGCCGAAACGGGCTACACGGTACGAATCAGATACGGAGGCACCACGCAGCTTGCAGTGGCAATTCTTGAAGAAGGCCGGAGAAGCCCGGCCGATGTCTTCTGGTCGCAAGATGCCGGAGCGCTCGGGGCTTTGCACACCGACGGCAGGCTCGCCACGCTCCCGGATTCACTCACGGAAAAACTACCCTCTCAGTTCAGAAGCTCCGCAAATACATGGGTGGCTACAAGCGGGCGTGCGCGCGTTTTTGCGTATGATGTGAACGCCATTTCAAAAGATCAACTCCCCGGGTCGGTTTTCAACCTAACCTCGGCAGAATGGCGCGGACGCATCGGATGGGCACCGGCCAACGCCTCTTTTCAATCTTTCGTTACCTCCATGATTGCTGCCGAAGGCGAAGATACAACCCGGCGATGGCTTGAGGATATGAAAGCCAACGGCACGGTGGCTTATAACAATAATAATTCGATTTTACAGGCCATCGAGGCCGGCGAAATCTCAGCCGGTATAACCAATCATTACTACATAGACCGGGCGGCTGCGGAGAAATCGGAATACCCGGTTGCCTATCATTTTTTTGATGCAGGCGATATAGGCAATCTGGTGAATGTTGCCGGAATGGGCATTATCGGAAGCAGCCGCAATCAGGATGCAGCCCTTCAATTCATCGATTTTATGCTGCGTGATCATGCTCAGCTTTTTTTTATGAATGAAGTTTTTGAATATCCCGTAATTACCGGGCTCGAAGGCTCCGCCCGTAACCTCGACGACATCCTCAACCGAACACCCGACCTCGATCTTGACGCGCTTCGCGACCTTGACCGTACCCTGCGCCTGCTAAGACAAACCGGATTACTTTAATACGTGCTTTTCACACGATCTCGCACAAATCTGCCACCCTGGTATTTTCTGATTCCCGCCGTTTTCGTCGGTATTTCGGTCACTTTGCCGCTGATTTATCTTCTAATTCGCGCCGTTGACGGAGACTGGGAGCAATCCGCCGAGCTCATATTCAGGCAGCGCAACCTCACTTTGCTCTACAATACGCTGATTCTTACAGTCGGCGTTGTCTTTGTTACCACCCTTCTCTCATTTCCTTTTGCCTGGCTTACCACCCGCACCGATATTCCGGGGGCGCGTCTTATTACCCTAATCGGCGTGATGCCGCTGGCTATTCCGGGCTATGTACTGGCCTATTCTTTACTGGGTCTCGGCGGTACAAACGGAACCCTCGCCCAGCTATTCGGCATCATTATCGACCGGCCGAGCGGCTACTCCGGGTCTCTGCTTGCCATCAGCCTTTACACCTTTCCGTACCTGTTCCTGAATTTACGCACCGGTTTTCTGGGGCTTGACTCCTCAACAGAAGAAGCTGCCCGGTCGCTTGGGCTCAGTAGTTTTAAAATTCTGGTAAAAGTGATTTTGCCGCAACTCAAACCCTCATTCTACGCCGGCACGCTTATTATCAGTTTATATGTGATCGGTGACTTCGGGGCCGTATCCCTTATGCGCTTCGAGACCTTCAGCTATGCTCTTTTTCTACAGTATGAATCCGCTTTTGATCGGGTTTATGCGGCCTGGATTGCCCTCATGCTGCTCACCCTCACCTGCACTATTCTCATATTCGAGTA
>PXDL01000025.1 GCA_003566395.1 Balneolia bacterium
CGTCGAACTCCGCACCGGGTTGGTTCTCAAGTGGGCGACTATGTGGAGAATATCTCAGGCGGAGCGGGGTCATGACCCCAGCGGAGCCCTGCCCACCGCAGCCCCCGGTTTTAACCGGGGGGGGACCGTGGGAGCCCTGAACTATGCCCGGAAATGATCGGCCGCCAACCCCCGACGTTCCGATGTCCTTGGCCGCCAACCCCGACGTCCCGGTGTCCAAGGTCCGTCGCGGCCTGCGGGCCAACCGATCAACGTGGATTACACCCAGTCACCGCGCGAAGAGCGTGTCAGCGTTTTCGATCAGGTCTGGGCACTCCGCATCGTCGGCGACGCGGGTGGTGCGAAAGAAGCTCGCCGCTGGATCGGGGTTGACGATCGTATCCGGTTCGTTGTCGAGGAGGGGGTTGTCTGTGCCCAGGACGACCTGTTCGTTCTCCCAGGTGACGAGGCCGTCGAATCGGTCTCGGCCCTGGACCTGTCCCGTAAGCTCGTCGGAGCCGCGCTGCACGACATAGATCTCTCCGGAGAGAAGTCCCGTGACCCGCACGGTGAGTCCCGGGTTGCCGTCGCCATCCTGGTCGAAGACGCGTGGATCGTCGGGGTCGGTGGGGAGCGGATCTTGGACGGGATCGTCGAGCACGGCGCCGCGGACCTCGACGAAGGTGGGAAAATAGACCTCGACCCCGTCGTCGCTCACGGTGAGGGTGCCCGGTCGGGTGGTCACCTCCAAGCTCTCGACGAAGGCGTCGGGGATGATGGTCTCGGCAAGGGCGGGGGTGCTCTCGAGGATGATCGAGCAGGTCTCGGCTGTGATCTCGAGGTCGAGGCCGTTTTGCTCGATCCTGAGCTTCTGGATGGAGATGGTCTCGTTTTGCACCTCGCCCACGACAGGGACATCGCTGAAGGCCGAGATGTTCATGAGCTGCGCCCAGGTCCCGGAGAGATCTTCGGAAGGGGCCTCGGGGTCGACGTCCCCATTCCCTTCGTTGGTGTCGGCGTCGGGGTCGGCGTCGGCATGACCTGCATCGGGGGTCGTCCCGTTGGGCGTCTGATCGTTGTCATGGTCGGGGTCAGAGCAGGCCACGACGAGGCAGGATACGGCGAGGAGTGCGACGAGGCGGAGCATGTGCGTCGGAAGCATGTACATCTCGAAGAGCGGAGGATCAAAAGTGGACCGTGACCTGGCCACCGAAGCCCACAAGCCAGCCGGAAGAGGTATATCCAGGGTAGCCGGGGTTATTGGTCTGGAATCCCGCTGACTCGGGGATCTCTTCACCGGTGCGCACGTCGACGGAGGTGGGGAACTCGTCGAAGACCGGGTCGGGGGCATTCTGAGACTTCTGGGTTTCTCTTTCAAGAAGTCGATGAGACTGCAGAGATAATGACAGGTCCAGCTCCCTCTGCGCCACCACGCGGCGGTGAGAGAAGCCCGCGGCCAGCGCCACCCTGTGGTTGTCTACATAGTTGGTGCGTCCCCGCTGTTCGGGGACCGGGGTGGGAGTGAACCGCGCGTCCAGAGCGAAGGTCTGGTCGCCCCAGGAGAAGGTCGACCCCACGGCGGCGGTCAGGGTGTCCCGAAAGGGATCGGAGGGGGCATCGCCCCGGCGATCGAGGTAGTTGGACCACCGTTGGTAGAGCACTTCACCGTGAAGTGAGAGGCCGGACAGTGAGCCCTCCTCAGGAGCGAACCGGGCTCCGAGGGCGAGGCGGAGGGGTTGGTAAGCATAGACGAAAGAGAACTCCTGGGTCAGCGCGTCTTGTCCTTCCTCGTAGGGGTAGCCCCAGAGCTGCAGCTCGCTGACGCCGGTGACCCGAGCTTGATAGGGGGCGTGGACCGTGGTGGAGAGGGTCCAGGAGGAATGAGGCCTGACGGCGAGGCTGCCCTGGGGGACGAAGCGGTTCGACACTTCGACCTCAGTGTTTTGAAAGGTCCGCGTCTGGTCGGCGGCGTCGGGGACGAAGATCGGGCTCGTGGTCTCCCCGTCGCTGGTCATGGTGAGCCCGAGCCCGATGTCGACAGCGTCGAGGGTGCGTATCGCGACGGCCAGGGAGATCGCGCTGAGCTCGGTGCGATCCCCGAGGAGCTCGAAGTGCAGGGAGTTGGAGAAGTACTGCTCCCGTTCGTCGACGTAGTGGGGGCGCTGGGCCTGGAAGGGGCGCCCGGGGAGGAGAGCGAAGAATCCGAGGGCGAGGCGGTCCTCGATGATCGGCAAGACCGTTCCGAGGGCGAAGAAGAGGGACTGGGCGCTGGGGTTGGCGGCGCCTCGTTCGTGGCGGAGGTCCTCGGTGGGCAGGGGTCGGTGGTCCAGCCGGCTCGTGGAGCCGTCGTCGTTGAGCTGGCGAGCGTCGTAGATCGAAGACGAGACGTCGACGCCGTCGGGGCGATCCTGAAGATCGATGGTGAGCCGTTGATAGAGCCCGAAGGTCCCAGCCGAGAATCCCGCCGGGGAATCGAGCAGCGCCGCCGGGTGGAAGTAGGCCGACGCAGGACTGCCAGGACCGCTCCGGGCCGTGAGAGAGCCGGGCTGGCTCGGGGCGCCGAGGAGCTCCAACGGGGGAGACCCCAGGGCCGGGGGGCTGAAGAGCAGCGCCGCCACCAGTGGAACAACAAGCCTTTTCATGGTGGTCATCCCTGAGGTGACCCCGGTTGAGGATCACCTCGCCAGGAGCTTGCGGATCTCGTCGTTGAGCTCTTTGAAGACCCCCCGGCGATTGACGGCGTCGAGCATCTCGACGATGCGGCGGACCTGGCCGTCGGAGAGGTTCTTGTTGCCC
>PXDL01000182.1 GCA_003566395.1 Balneolia bacterium
AAATCCGATGGTTAGCCACTTCCTGATCAAGTACAAGCTCCATGTTGCCGGTGCCTTTAAATTCTTCAAAAATGAGGTCATCCATACGGGAATTTGTCTCAATAAGGCAGGTCGCGATAATGGTGAGCGATCCGGCGCCTTCGATCTTCCGGGCCGATCCGAAGATGCGTTTTGGAATTTCAAGGGCACGAATATCAAGTCCGCCCGACATGGTTCGTCCTGAGCCGGTTTGAGCGGCGTTATAAGCGCGACCCATACGCGTTAGGGAGTCAATCAAAAGCACAACATCTTCTCCCATTTCAGCCCTTCGCTTGGCGTATCCGAGGGCGAGTTCAGCAATTCGGGTATGGCTCTCCACACTATTATCATTAGAAGAGGCAAAAACGTGGCCCTGCGTGGTACGGATGAAATCGGTAACCTCTTCGGGGCGCTCATCTATAAGGAGTACGGCCAAATGCAGTTTTTTGTGATAGGTATCTATGGCGTTGGCAATTTGTTTTAACAATACCGTTTTGCCCGTTCGGGGCGGAGCAACGATAAGTGCGCGCTGCCCTTTGCCCACCGGGGTAATAAGATCGAGTACCCGCATCTCGGTCTCATCGGGTTTGAAAGAGAGTTTAATCTGGGAAACGGGCATAATAGGCGTCTGAAGCTCGAAACGTTTGGCTTTGGTCCAGTCTTCAATCGGGCGGTTGTTGACCGATAAAATTTCCTGTACCCTTTTGTTTCCTTTCTGATCCTGTTCAAGCTCACACTCGAGGATAAGTCCGGGTTTCAGGTACAGCATTCGAACCATATTTACGTGCACAAAAGGGTCGTCATCCTTTTGTGTAAATTCATGATTCATTTTACGGAGAAACCCGTAGCCTTTTTCATTGATCTCAAGAATTCCGGAGTAAACCCCGGCCGGTTTCAGCGGCTGTTGAGTATTAAACTCCGGAACCAGTTTTGAGCCTTTGGCCTTCTTCTGGTTTTTTTGGTTTCCTCCCTTGGAGGTCTTTTTTCTGGGTTTTTGCTTTTTACGTTTACGCTGTTGACTCATCAAATTGAAATTAAATTCGGAATTTTTTCTGTTTGTTCGTTCCGGCACGGATTCTCGACAGCTTTCGAAAAAGGTGACGTGAACCGGGAGAAGTTCATGACAAAACCATATCGCATTTCGGAACGACTGACACTAAGTTTCGAACATCCGCAAGCAATCTGTATTTGTGGATTCAACTATGATGCCGGCCTTATATAGCGGGCATGCTTTCGGATGTTCAGGTTCCGGCTTTGAGCTGGAAAAGGAGGGCGAATGAAAGAGAGGCATATGCTAAAAAAGCACACACGTAATATCGTGAGTGCTTTTTTAGAAACCAAATGAAATGTGAAATGTTGCTTAGCGTACCGTTGTATTTTCGCTTATCCATTCGTAGCAGCTTCCGAGATTTCCGCCAACCCGAATTTGCTCTCCGTCTTCCCAGTTCATGTAGAATTTCTCTTCTGCATTAGGCGTGATGCCCTGATAAGAAGGAATACTGCGTTGAACGCGATTGGAAACCGAATTATCTACCCGGCGCGCGCGCTCAAGGTAATCGATAACGAGCCAGTACACTACTTTGTCGGTACGATCCAACCCGCCGGAGCTACACTCGTTAACGGCCTGGGCATATATTTCGGCTATACGAATAAGCGGCTCGCCCCAATTGGGGTCCTGTTCGTTAGCAAGGCGCGCGAAACGACGTGCTTCCTGCAGATTACGCATCTGGAAATGATTGCTTGAAATGCGATAGTTAATACGTGAACGCTGTTGATTGTCGGCGGCATGATCAAGCGCTTCTCTGAAGAAGCCGATTGCCTCACGGTTGTTGGCCCTGTTTTCGGCATACTCGGCCATCCGCATGATGTTCTCGTAGTTCGGTTCTCTTTCATAGAGAATTTTTGCTACTTCCTGCTGTTTCTCGCGGTTTCCTTTTCTTTCGTACAGCTCAAACAGTTCGGCATAGATTTCCATTTCTCCGGCTTCATCTGCATCTTCCATTTGAGTAAGCAGGAAGTCTATTCGCTCTTCAGGCGAGCGGAACAGCTCAGACCGGACTTCATTGAAATGGGATACCACATCTGCCGAAGCTATAGGCTGGGTGTTATTCATAATGGTGATGGCATCGTCGCGGAAACCGTTAGCCACTTTTTCACTTACCAGGTATTTGATGAAATACCCGTCTCCGGTATTTACAAAACGCTCAGCATCAAGCTCAAGCAAATTGTTGTACTCGTTCATAGTCATTATCCGGCCATCCTCAATATCGCGCATGTTAGACTGAATAAAACGGGCGCGATTGAATTTCCACTGATAATGATCAATTTCTTCTTCTGTAAAAATGGAGAGGGCACGATCGTACATAATCAGGGCCGAATCCACATAAGCTTCACGGAGGGAAGGATCGGATTGTTTAGCAGCGATGCCCTCATAGGCTTCAATCATACGGCGGAAATTGCGATCACCGCGGTATGTGCCGGGAAAATCTTCCATTTCTTTGGGCCTGTATGTAACAAGCCATCTGCCGTAACGTAGAGCATCTTTGTACTGCTCATTACGTACAGATTCGTTGAAAAGCGACTGTACGGCTATGGGTGCAAGATTTAATGGAGTAGGCGGTTCTTCTTCCTGTGCGAAAGATAGCTCCAAACCAAAAAAACCAATCAGGACAAGTAATATCAGCTTTTTCATAATGGCTATTGGTCTAATAGAGAGAAAAGAAAAGGTGAATTAAGATTTAGTTAACTCTGCGCTGCAGGAACATCATCTCTGAGAGATTTAACGACAACCTGAGTGCAAATATTCTTTCACGTACAAGGTCATTACTTCGGGTGCCCCTAACTCCATAATCAAAACTGACATCAATCGTCGATCCTACGGCTCTGGATGGTATCCCAAGACCGGTTGTAAACATAATGGTTTCGATATCGGTGTTGTTTATGTTAAGGTGGCCGTCGTCGTAAGACGCACCTAACCGGTAAATAAGGCTATTGAACAAGCCGGTATTTCCACGGCTGTAGGCATCATACTCGAACCCCAGACCTACACGCATTCTGTCGGCCATAAAACGGTCGGTATTACCGCTGAAGCTATTGTGTTCACTCCACTGCTGATAATGAAACTCGGCCCCGACAAGCGTGTAACGTGAGGGAAAATAAGATATTCCGACGGTTGTCTCAAACGGATAGGTAACTTTTCTGTCTCCGAAATTGTCTTCCGGAACAAGCTCCAGATCGTTCAGCGCCTGATTTAAAATTACGCGGCTCGTTATTTTCCGGTTTGCATTCAGTTCTACAGGCAGGGAGGCGGTAGCCCCGATGGTGATTTGATCATTATCGCGGAAAAGACCGGAGGAAATAGCCATCAGGCCGAAACGGTGGGCAAAGCCACGGTACCGGGTGCGTTCTACATACCGTGCCGGACCGAAAAGCGTATTGCTGAAAACCAGTTGGCTGTCTTCTTCACGCACGCCGAACATAAGCGACGGAGCATAACCTACATAAAGGTTTGAAGTCAGCCTGAGTCCGAAACCGACTTCAAGCCGGTTTATTCCGCCGGTACCTGCCACCGCGGACTGATAATTTACGGTAGAGAGGGAATCGGCAGTTGGAAGGGTTATTTCGTTAGCCGTAAGGAGTGAATACCGTACGTTGGTTTCCTGAAAAAGACTGGCTGAAACCCCAAGCCGCTCGCGGAATACGGGTAGCTGAACCTGAAATTTTGAAAATCCAAAATTGGTAGATGAAGCTGAACCTGCATCATTGGAGGCATTATAGGTCTCAAGGTCTATAGCACCCATAATGGTGGTAAAATAGGAGGTTCCCCACATAGCCGGGTTGGAAAGATTTCCTTTTGACCTATCGGGTACGGCTACGCCTATTAGCGACATTCCGGCGCCCTGAGGCGATAAAAAATCCTGAGGAGTACCGAGACCGAGATAAGAATAAGTAGATGCATTATTAGCCTGAGATTGCTGGGCCTGGGCGTTTCCGGCCATCAACATTAGGGCGCATGCTAAAAAACTGAAGTACTTCAATTATTTTCCGGATTTATTCGGGTTATGATGAGCTTGGGTGCACGTGCCCCGGAGGTAGTGATAACCCGGGGAGTAATCAGGCCGTTGTTGTTGCCTGAAGTAATGAAAAAATCGGTGTCCTCCCGCTGTTCAAGCTGTATGGCCTTCACAAGTTCGGTAAGATTTATTCTGTATGAATTATCATTTTCGCGAAGCTGTGGTTCGAAATTCGGAAGCTTTACCACCTGAAACTCCTGTTCGGTTTCATTGAGTGTATAAATTTGAAGCCGTCCTGAGCCGGGTCTGTAATGATTCTCCGGAAGCTCTTCAAGGGCATCTATATCATCAAAAAGAAGCAGTTCAGCCCGGCTTATGACCTGACTGGTGAACCCTCGTTCTTCAAGGCCGAGACCGATGCGAAGGGTTCGCTGCCATGTATTCAAGAGACCGAGACGATTCTCATCGTCAATGCCGAAATCACTATCTGTCTTGATATTGAAAGCCGCGCCCCGGAAACGGGTGGAAAAGGTGGATCTTCCGGCAAACTCGCCGTTGCCATTGCCATTATCGTCGCCGTTATCGAACAATCCGAAAGAAGCGGCATTGCCTTCACCGTTGTCGCCGTCGCCGTTACCGTTTCCGTTGTCGTCTCCCGAACCCGGAGGATTGGCTACAAAAAGACGAGAGCCGGTGTAAAAGCGGTTTCCAAGGGTATCCTGGGCAACAACAGCGTTGCTAAAACCGATCATTACATTGGTTTCTTCGCGGGGGACCAATGTGAATCCGAATTCATTGTTGCGAAGGTTTTCGTTGGGTGAGTCGGTTTCGTGGAAAAGTTCCCGGTAATTATCGGCCCAGCTTTGCGGAAGTTTGAACAGAACGGAATCCATTTCCGCACTAATTTCAATAGTACCTAAGCTCACAGGATTCTTAACTACTTCGGTTTCTGCATCGGCATCATTCGGCCTCCAGCGCTCCTCAATAAAATGCAGGTCGAATTGTGCAGTTGAGAGGGTATCGCCGTAAAAGCTGTGCGGACTCAAAAGCAGATAGACCTCGGCGCCGGGATGCAGTGAGTCGGCAGAGCTGAGGGAGTTTATTCCGGGTGCGATGAATGCCGAACTTTTAATTTCGCCAAGCAAAGGATCGTTGTATTTGCCCGCCGAGAAGAACGTGAGGTTACCGGTATAAGTTTTCAGATTTGTAAGGGAAAACTCGGTAACGCTGAGTGTATCCACCTGAATATTTTGCTCACCCGGTCCAAACGAGGCTCCGGTAAGGTTGCTGTCGTCGCTGCAGGAAATAAAACCGGCAAGCGATACCAGACACATAGCAAAAATTGAGAAAATACGGCTGCGGTAGAGCAGGGAAGGGGCCGGCTGTGAGGCAGAGCCGGGTACAGTTTCGGAGCTCAGATTAGTTCTCCGGTTTGATGGTTCTGTAGAAGTCGGCAAATTTTGAAGATACATCCTGAGGAGAGCCTTGTATTTTTGTGCTTTCTATATTCAATTCGTTGAACAGGTCGTCGAATTCTGAACGGATGTCGTTTCCGGTTACTACATAATCGGAATAACTTAATCCGGCTTTCAGAAAATCAATCTGTCCGTTGGTAGTTACTTTCGCCTGGTCAACGTCATCGGGAAGCCGCATGACTCCGATCCTGTCGAGGTCGAAAATTCCTTCATTTTGAGGACTGTGCAGGTTATACACTACTTTTGTTTCTTTAAAGATCGGCTCATTCGCATACACGCTTTTCATGTATGCGGGAATAAACCCGGCGGCCCAATCGTGGCAATGTATAATATCGGGTTGCCAGCCGAGCTTCTTAACGGTCTCCAGAACCCCCTTATTATAAAAAACCAACCGCTCGAGATTATCGGGATAAAATTCGTTGGTCTTTGGGTCTCTGAACATGCCTTTTCGCTTGAAAAATGTATCGTTATCAAGGAAATAAACCTGAAGCTTCGCATTAGGGATACTGGCCACTTTAATACGCATGCTCTCTACTTTATCATCCACTTCAACTTCAATACCGGCCAGTCTTATGACCTCGTGAAGGCGGTTCCGCCGGTCGTGAATGGTTCCGTATTTTGGAAGTAATATCCGTATCTCAAACCCTTTATCCTGCAGGGATGCCGGTAGAAATCGAAGCATATCCGCGTTATTGGTAAGGCGGGCGAATGGTGAAATCTCGGCGGCTGCGTATAAAATTTTCATAGTGATGTAAGGGAGTTTTGTTAGGATATGGATAGCTGACCCGAAGCCCGCCCCGATGTAATTCCGGATATTTCCTGCCGGCTGATCCCGGTAAGTCGGGTTGTAGTCATCAATTCCACGGCATGAAATCAGAAGTTACATGCTAAAAAACGGCTTTGATGCGGTATTCGGCCACAACAAAGCCGTAATAATAAAGACGCGTAATATACGAATTACCCGTCAGTAATTAAAGGTTAATTTGCCTCTTCGGCTTCCAGCACAATAAGATTAGCATCGGTGAGGCCCAGGCCGGGATCACGGTTAGAGATGTGAACCAGATGAAGCAAAAACTCACGGTTTACCGATGCAAGCATCTCCGGGGTGTAGCGCCAGTCCCAGTTTCCGTCGGTTGTACCGGGGTAGTTCATCCTGTGCTCGGTGCCCAGCCCCATCAAATCCTGCATGGGGAAAATGGCCTGATCGGCATTGGAAAGCATCGCCAGGCGGATAAGCTCCAGCTCGGGCTGATCGCAGGAAGAACGTACGTATTCCCGAAGCCGGTGCTGCTCAAGGGGAGTGGCGCTGTCGTACCATCCGCGGCTGGTGTCGTTATCGTGGGTTCCGGTATATACCACACAGTTGCCGGTATCAAAATTGTGCGGCAGGAATCCGTTGCCCGAATTGTCGTTCCAGGCAAACTGCAGGATTTTCATGCCCGGCAGATTGTATTTATCGCGAAGTTCAATAACATCTTTGGTAATCATACCCAGGTCTTCAGCTATGATCGGCAGTTTGTCGAAGCCGGCATAGATGGTATCAAAAAAGTCGGTGCCGGGGCCTTTAACCCAGCGGCCTTTCATGGCGTTCGGGGCGTCGGCTTTAACTTCCCAGTATGCATCGAAGCCAC
Organism: Balneolia bacterium; assembly: GCA_003566395.1. Lineage (GTDB taxonomy): Bacteria > Bacteroidota > Rhodothermia > Balneolales > Cyclonatronaceae > Cyclonatronum. Next base: position 7,138 of record PXDL01000182.1, read on the forward strand.
GGAAGTGATCTACACGGATGGCATCGGTCATCAGCATCATCTGTTCGAAACGCTTCAACCACCAGGTGTAGCCGTCTTTTTTCAGAGCCTTCCATTTATAAAGCGGATTTCCCCAGAGCTGCCCGGTTTCGCTGAAGTAATCGGGGGGCACACCGGCAACCCGAAGGCGGTTTCCACGCTCATCAACCTCAAAGAATTCGGAATGAGCCCAAACATCCGAGCTGTTGTGGTCAACAAAAATAGGGATGTCACCTATAACCCTGATGCCGTTTGAGTTGGCGTAGTGTTTGACATCCAGCCACTGATTGAAAAACTCGAACTGAAGCCAGCGATGAAAGCGAATGCGCCCGGACAGTTTTTTTTCCACCGATTTTAGCGCCGAGGGCTTGCGGCGGGCAATGTCTTCGTCCCAGGTATTCCACGGCCTGAAATTATTATGCTCAAGGCAGGCCATAAACAGGCAGTAATCTTTTAGCCAGTAGCTGTTTTTCCGGGCAAAAGAACGCATCTCCGTGCCGCCGTCTTTCCCGTGGCGCTCTTCGAAGCGTGCAAAAGCCTGATTAAACAACCGGTTTTTGTTTGCAAACGCTCGTTCGTAGTCAACCTGAGTGGAAACGGGGAGGCGGGCTGAAGCGGCTTCATCCGGCTCAAGCAAGCCTTGTTCAATAAGAAGATCGGGGCTGATCAAATATGGGTTTCCCGCAAAAGCCGAGTAACTGGCATAAGGTGAATTGCCGTATCCGGTTGGTCCGAGAGGTAAAATTTGCCAAATAGTTTGACGGCTTTCGGTAAGGAAATCCAGGAACTGTTTGGCCGAATGCCCCAGATCGCCGATTCCGTAATGTGATGGAAATGAAGTGGGATGAACCAGTATCCCACTCGCACGTGTAAATCTCATAGCGAACAAATTATGCGTAATGGTAAATAAATGTCATGATTCTAAAGGTCTGCGGCCCTATCCCCCTCCGGTCGGGAAACGCCTGACCGGTCCGGGGCAGCACACCTGTTCTTTTTTTATTGTTGAAGCTTTAACATGATGCCCGACAAAGGCGGAACCTCAATATTTATGTGGTAGGGATGCCCGTGCCATTCGCCTTTTTGGGTCTGAACACTGGAAAGCCCCTTATTACTGCCGCCGTAATGTTCGGAATCACTATTGAAGATAGTGGTGTATGTGCCTTCCTTCGGCACCCCGAAAATATATTCTCTGTGAAATACCGGAGTGAAATTATATACACATACAATAAACTCCTTTTTGTCTTTCGAGTAGCGGATGAAGGCCAGAATGCTGTTGTCCACGTCTGAAAAATCGATCCATTCGAAACCGGCCCAGTCGAAATCAACCTCAAATAGTGCAGCTTCCTGCTTGTACAAAGCGTTTAGATCTGTGGTGAGTTTCAGAAGGCCTTTGTGATTGTCCATTTCGGTAAGTGACCAGTTCAGCTCTTTGGCTTCGGTCCACTCGCTCCACTGACCAAACTCACTGCCCATAAACAACAGTTTTTTACCCGGATGACCGTACATATACGCGTACAGAGACCGAAGATTGGCAAATTTTTGCCAGGTATCGCCGGGCATTTTAGATAACATTGATTTCTTCATATGCACCACTTCGTCGTGGCTGAAAGGCAGCACGAAATTTTCGGTGAAGGCATAGATAAAAGAAAACGTAAGCTGGTTGTGGTGATAGCGGCGGAAAAGCGGGTCGGTCTCGAAATATTCCATCGTGTCGTTCATCCAGCCCATGTTCCACTTGTAATCGAAGCCCAGCCCACCGATGTATGTCGGTTTGGACACCAGCGGCCATGAAGTGGATTCTTCCGCAAGGGTAATGACGCCCTCGAAATCACGGTGAACCACTTCGTTAAATCGTTTCAGAAAGTCGATAGCTTCCAGATTTTCGCGTCCGCCGTATTTATTAGGAATCCACTGGCCTTCTTCACGGCTGTAGTCCAAATAGAGCATAGACGCTACCGCATCCACCCGAAGCCCGTCGATATGGTACTTATCGAGCCAGAAAACGGCGTTGGAAATAAGGAAATTTTTGACCTCATCCCGGCCAAAATTGAAAATCTTTGTGCCCCAGTCTTTGTGTTCACCCTGCCTCGGGTCATCATGCTCATAAAGGGCCGTACCGTCGAAACTGCGCAGTCCGTGGTCGTCTTTGGTGAAATGGGCGGGCACCCAGTCCAGAATTACGCCGATATTATTTTTATGGCATTCATTTACAAAATGCGCGAAGTCATCGGGGGTGCCGAAGCGGCTGGTAGGAGCGAAGTAACCGGTAACCTGATACCCCCACGACGGATCGTAGGGATGCTCGGAAACCGGAAGCAGCTCAATATGCGTGTAGCCGAGTTCTTTTACGTAAGGAATGAGCGAGTCGGCCAGTTCGCGGTAGGAGTAAAAGCTGTTGTCCGAAAGGTGTCGTTTCCAGGAACCCAGGTGCATTTCGTAAATCGACATCGGCTCTTCGAACATCTGAGTCCGGGAAGCCAGCCATTCGTCGTCTTCCCAGGTAAAAGAATCAATCTTTTTGACAACCGAAGCCGTACTTGGCCGTTTTTCAAAGAAAAACCCGTAAGGGTCGGCCTTTAAAAAGGGAATGGATGCGTTGGGAGATTTAATCTCATATTTGTAAATGGTGTCTTCGCCCAGGCCCGGAATAAAAAGTTCCCAAAGGCCCTGATCCAGCAATTTTCTCATGGGATACACCCGGCCGTCCCAATTATTGAACGGGCCGACTACGCTGACGCGGGTGGCAGAAGGTGCTGCAACCACAAAGCGAACTCCGCTGACGCCGTCCAGCTCCATAAGATGGGCACCATTGAACTCGTGTGCACGGGAATGATTGCCTTCCCCCCAAAGCTGAAGATCAAAATCGCTTATGGTGCTGCCGAAGCGGTAGGGATCATCGGTAGTTACGGGTTCTTCTTGGCCGTAATCTATCTCGAGGGTATAAGCAAAAGCCTTTTTTAAGCGTGGAAAAAATCGCTCATAAAAGCCGTCATCAGAAATTTTTTCAAGTTCGAATCGTTTGCCGTCTTTCGAGTTGACCGCAGTAACAGCCCGGCTTCCGGGCCTGAATACCCTCAGGACCAGTCCTTTGGTTTTTCCTGAAGAGGCCGTGTGAAGCCCGAGAAAACTAAAAGGATTGCCGTGATTTCCGTAGAGTAGAGCATTGAGCTCGTTGAGATCTGTGACTTGACTATCCAATTTTGAAGTGTTTTTTCATAATTATAGGATTAACTTTGAAAATACGAAATTTTGCCCCAATTCTTATCACGTCTAATTTTTCCGGCCGGCAACGGGTGCCTGTACCATAATTTATGAATCCATCTTCAGTAATTGCCCGAAGGTATTTATTCTCAAAAAAGAAGATCACCCTGATTTCGGTTTTAACCGGTATCAGCATTGCGGGGGTGACGGTGGGCACGGCTATGTTGATTGTCGTCCTTTCGGTGTTTAACGGGTTTTTCGAACTTGTTAAAAATATGATGATGGCCCAGGATCCCGATATCCGGATCGAATCGGCCGAGGGGCGTGTGCTTTATCTCGGTGATGAACGGGTTCAGGAGCTGTCGGATATGCCTGAAATTGAGCTTATCTCGCCCTATGTAACCGGAAAAGCACTGGTGGCTCTCAACAGGGGAGGGTATAAAGTGGCCACGGTGAAGGGCGTGGAGCCGGAAACCTTTTCCCGGATGTTTGAACTCGAAACCAATTTCAGGGGGCGCGGATTCGACCTGTCGGTAAAGGACGGACGGCCCGGTATGCTGATGAGCCGCCCGATGATGTCGCGCCTCGGTCTGGATATCGATTCGGAAGCTGTGCTTCTCAGTGCCGAATCTATTCAGCGCTCGCTGGTACAGTTTTCGGGTCCGCGAATGTTCCGGTTTGATGTCCGCGGTTCGTATCGTCCTGCAGAAAAGCAGGATGCATCTATTATTTATGTGGATAAACAAGCCGCACAACGGGTGTTTAACATCCGTAACGCTATTAGCGGAATTGATGTGATGCTTGCAGACCATCGGCAGGCCGATATTGTGAAGGCTAAACTGGAGACACTCCTCGGCGATGAGGTGCAGGTCCGGACCTGGTACGATTTACACAAGGCCCAGTATGATGTGATGAATCTCGAGAAATGGGGTGCCTACGTGGTGCTGATGATCATTGTGCTGGTTGCGGTACTGAATATTGTGGGATCCCTGACGATGATTACCATCCAGAAAACGCGTGATATCGCCATGTTGCGAAGCATCGGTTTCACCCCGAAAGATGTGCGTAATGTGTTCCTGAAACAGGGGCTGTTTATCGGGATAATCGGATGCGGTCTGGGTGGGGGTATCGGCCTTTTACTCACCTGGCTTCAGCACGAATTCGGACTTGTGCGTTTGTTCGGGGCCGAATCCTTCATTATTGATGCCTACCCGGTAGCTTTTGTGGCCACAGACCTTATTCTTGTTCTTGCAGGAAGCCTCATACTTTGCCTTCTCGCCAGTGTGTATCCGGCCGCCCGCGCGGCATCAGTTGATATCGCCGACGCGCTTCGTTATGAGTAATCAGGCTTCATTATATACATCGGGCAGATCGTTTTCGAGCAGTACAACATCACCCTGAACCTTGTGTTGCTGCATGTAATCGCGGGCTTCAAAAAATGTGTTGAAGCGTTTGATGTGGTCTTCCGGAAAACCTCCTGCAAGCAGGCCTTCGGCAATGGGCCGGGTTCGTTCGCCCCCCACCAGATACACCAAATCAATTCCGGACCGGGCAATATGCTTGCCCCAGGCGTAATTTTCCTCATCTTCCCGTTCACCCAGCTCCACCATTCCGGGACTGATGATAATACGCCGGCCTCCGTCGAACTGAGCAAGCGTATCTACAGCGTTGCGCGCCCCGATGGGATTGGAATTAAATGCGTCGTCTATTATCGTTATGTCTCCCGCGAGCTTGAGTTCGAGCCGGTGTTCAACGGGCTCTATCCGGGATGCAGCCAATGCCATGGTTTCAAGACGCAGCCCGAATACCGAGCCGGTAGCGAACGCCTGAATAAGATTGCGAATGGTATGTTCTCCCAGCAACCTCGTACGGACTTCAGCGGAGTCCGATTCCTCACCGGCAGGTGAAATTCTGAAACGGCATCCCTCCCTTGAATAGGCGATGTCATCCACTGAAAATATTCCG
>PXDL01000417.1 GCA_003566395.1 Balneolia bacterium
GAAGCGTAAACTGCGCAGCTTCTCCGAGGGTGATGGCTTCATCGGTGAATACATCCCGCCAGGTTCCGGTAAACGCGGTTCCGTTCAGGGTGAAGGTTTTCTCAGAATCGGTCAGGTTCATAGCTACAAATACGCGGTCCTCATTTTTCTCCCTCAAAAACGCAAAAATACTGGCGTTCAGGCTTGATGTTATGCGCTGCATACGTGCCCCTGCGCTGCCGTTCCATAGAGCTTGATTTTCACGTTTCAGCTCAAACAAAGTTTGGTATAAATCGGCTTTGGGATGATCCTGCCATTCAATTTCATCTTTGTCGAAAAAGGCCAAACGTTTGTCCAGCCCGGCTTCCTGTCCGCTGTAAATCAGCGGCATACCGTTGATGGTTGAGATAAGCACGGCAAACACTTCCGACGCACCCCCGAAAAGTTCGTTCGTGGTGCCGTACCAGGAATTCTCGTCATGGTTGGAGGTAAAATAGAGGCGATAGTCTTCTTCATCATAATTATTGAATTCCTGATTCATGTAGGTATTCAGGTGGTTCGAGGTGTTTTCCCCGTCGGCGATGCGTTTCAGTACGCCGTGACCAAATCCGTACATCCCCCAGCCGTGACTCATATCAAAGCCGAGATCGTGCAGCTCCGGACCGTCGCTTTCGGCAAGAAGCAGTAAATCCGGCCGGATGTCGTAAAGCTGCGGAATGACATCATCCCAGAAAAAATCCGGAACCTGATTTACGGCATCAAAACGAAAACCGTCCACCCCGTACTCTTCTACCCAAAACTGCATGGCTTCCACCATATAATCACGAAGTCCCTGTTGTGCGTGATCGAGCTGAATTACATCCGACCATCCCGTGCCCGGGGGTGGAATAAAATCACCGTTGCTGTCGGTTACGTACCATTCCGGATGCTCAACGGTGAGGTAATTATCCCATGAAGTGTGGTTGGGCACCCAGTCCATGAGCACATACATCCCCCGGTCGTGGGCTTCGTTTACCAAACGGGCAAAATCTTCGTGATCGCCGAACTCCGGATTGATGCCCTTGAAGTCCTTTACCGAATAATAGCTTCCCAGACTCCCAAGCCGGTTTTCCACCCCGATTGGATGTACCGGCATAATCCACAGAATCCCGACGCCCAGCTCCTCCAGCCGGTCGAGGTGTGCTTCAAACGCTTCGAAGGTTCCCTCCGGCGTGTACTGACGCACATTTACTTCATACATGCTCAGGTTATAGCTCCAGTCGGTATGATGCTGCGCCTCCGCCTGACCGGCAAGCAACAGGAAAATTGTAAGCAGGGTGATGGGAATAGAAAAAAAACTAACAAATGAATTCATAGATTTGCTTCTTTATTAAACTTTATATTGCAAAAAAATGCGGGTCTTCAGTGCTGACAATTATCAGGAAGAGAGTTCGGGTACAAGGCCCAATACCTTAGAACCGGGACCTTCCGTTAACGAAAATCTGCCGGGGAAGGTGTTCAAAGAGCCTAATTGGCAACCTAATTACAAATCATTGATAAACCAACGAGTTCACAGAAAGCAAATTACAGACTTAAAGTGTGATCATTTTTTATGAATAATCTAAACCATAGGTTAGGTGTAATTCTGAGACTCCGATGTTGAAATAAACTTTCCTTACCTTTTGCGCGGACAAAGTCATGCTGCCTTCGAATACAGGAATAACAAGTTTCTCGGGTTAAAGGACAAAATAATTTATTTCGGATTTCTATCAGCTGCATGTAATGCCGCATTTTACCAGAGCATCCTGATCCGACCCTACTATACCGAAAACGAAGGTTCCCCAATTTTTTTTTCTATATGCGGGATTTTTTACTCAAAAAACTGCATCTTACAAGAAGTACTATTCGCGCATTCTTCAACCCGCAACCTCCCACCGCCATGAAGATCATCATCGACCGAATCGCGCAGAACGAGACCCAAACCGAAGGCTTTCTTCGACTTCTCACAGACGATGAAACCACCCGTTTTCACTGCAAAACGCTGGAACTGCCCTGGCGTAATAATGAGCGTGATGTAAGCTGTATTCCCGCAGGGCGCTATCAGGCGCTGCGCCATATTTCTCCCCGGTTCGGAAATTCGGTCTGGATTCAGGGCGTCCCCGGCCGGACCGAAATTCTGATTCATTACGGGAATTTTTACCGGAATACGCTCGGATGCATTCTTGTAGGACGCGATTTTTCAGATATAGACGGAGACGGCCATCTCGACGTCACCTTCAGCCGCCCTACAATGAACAGGCTGTATGATTATTGCAGTAATAGTGTGGAGGTCGTTGTACGAAACCGTTTTGAAACCAAAGACCGACCGGAGATATCCAATCCCGAGCGACTGCGCGATAGCAGCCCTTTGATTGGCTGAGGGGGCGACGATTCCCGGCAGTTTCTTTAGTCATCAGTACGGCACCGGCTTGTTGTTATTGATTCATCCCCAGGTACTCCACGGAGGTTTGCTCTTTATAGTGGTCCCTTAGGATAGTTAGCAGATGTGATACACTGGAGAACGACGGGATAAACCTCCGCGGAGTCTCCGGATTGCTACGACGATATCCAAAAGGGCAGGCGAATTTGGGAAACCTTTTTCCACAGAAAAGGGAAAAGGAGGTTTTTCATCAAGCACGAATGATCTTCCATAGTAAAAATATCAGGTTAAACCTGATTTACATGATACAAAACATAATAATACGGTATTCCCCTAAAACCCGGCTCTTTGCAAAGTCTTCTAATCCTGCCACGCGCCTGCATCTCAACA
>PXDL01000029.1 GCA_003566395.1 Balneolia bacterium
ACCTGTTACTGCCTTTGCTGGTTTTTTCTCTGCTTTTTTCTACTACCGGAGAAAAAAGCGATATGCCATATGAGCATAGCTCTGTATCCACAACACAGTACTACTTCGGTGAGCTGAAAATTGAACCCGATTGGTATTACTTTAACGTGAATGAACCCATCACAATTTACTACACCAATGAAGGCTTCAACTCCGTATATATTATCCGCCGACGCCTTGAAAAGCTCAAAGACGGTGAGTGGGTTGTCGTTAGGCCTCCGCGTAGAGGAGGAATCCATCCGCCACGACCTGGTAATCCCCGTCCGCGCAGGCTTCCCGAAATCGGGTCCCGCGAAACTATAACCTATACATTTCCGGGTGATAAATTGCTGGAATGGGGATACGAGCAGCGCGGAACCTACCGGTACATGCTCCAGCTGACATCAAGGCCCAATGAACCGGATTATGCCGTGCTTTACAGGGAGTTTGCTATTCGGTGATGGGGTTTGAAGCAAAGTGATTCATTTTATTTCCGGGTTATTTATCAAGCTCATGCTTGCCTTAACTGCATCAATCTGGTAACATGAAAGTTACTGTGATCGTGACAGCCCTTTGCGACCTTAAATTGAAATACCTATCCCGGATTATTCACCAAGATTTTTTTTCGCTGGCAAGGCGAAGGTGAAAATTATTGGCGAAGCTTCTAAAAATGTGCACGAAATCATTAAAGATGAGCCCGCTCCGAAAAGTAAATGTTGAACCACGAGGGCACAAAAACACGAAGTTTCGCTTCGCGGGAATCGCTATCGCTCGGTGCACGAAGGCAAGTTATTGATTTTGTGTAGTTCGAAAGTAGAGTCGGAGCCATAAATTATAGGATTGTACTAATCGGAGTGGAATCAAAGATGAATATCCGGATCTTCCATGGAAGCAAATGTATGGTCTGAGAGATTTTTTAGCTCATGAGTATTTCGGTATTGATTTCGAAAATATGTGGAAGATTATAAATGAAGATTTACCTGAAAATATTTAAGACTTAGAATCTCTCATAGATTCCGAAAAGAATAAAGGGTCTGGTAAAAATCAGTAACAAGCCATTAACTTTTCACAAAAGGAATCGGATTTCTGGTTTTACCTCAGCGAATCAACAACTGCCTCAAACAACCCCCAGTCCCAGTCGTATGCGCCGCTTTCAAGCGGGTCGGGCCATGCGCTTAGCTTCACAATTACAACCCCGGCGGCCGGATTTATGTAAATGGTCTGACCGAAAATCCCGTCGGCGCTGAATGCCCTGTCGCGCCTCGATGCAGCTGTGGTGCCGGTCCACCATGCAAAGCCGTAATCCACTTCACTTCCGTCAGGCAGCACAACCGGCGTAGCTGATTGCTTCACCCAGTCTTCAGGCAGAAGTGACTCGCCGTTTACTACTCCGTTATCAAGTACAAACTGCCCGAGACGGCCGTAGTCCCGCAATGTGGCCGAGATTCCGCTGCCTGCTATTTCGGTACCGCCATCAGCATCAAGCCACCATGTTGCGTTGTGTTCAGCTCCCGTCGGTTTCCAGATTGTTTCGGACAGGAGTTCAGAGAGCGTTTTACCGGTTGCGTTTCGCAGTACTTCGGCAAGAATCTGCGATTCGCCGGTGTTGTACAAAAACTCCGTGCCGGGTTCGGCTGCGCGGCCCAGGCTTTTCATCACCCAAAGTACAGCGCCCGGCTCTCCTGAAATCTGGGCCTGAAGCAGTCTTCTCCGGTCCGATTCGGGATCGGTATAAGTTTCATCCCAATCTATGCCGGAGGTCATGGTGAGCACCTGCCGGATGCTTACGCCGTCGTAAACCGTGCCCTCAAGTTCCGGGACATAATCGGTAACAGGATCATCGATATCGGAGAGGTACCCCTGCTTCAACGCGGCGCCGGTGAGTATGGAACTCACCGATTTGGCCACCGACATCGACATCCATCGGGTATCTTCCCTGTTCCCGTAGCGATAGGTTTCATGAACGATTTCACCATTATGGAGCACCAGGAAACCCGCAACCCTGTTTCCTTCAAAAAACTGCGCTTTGGTATGCTGCGAATTTTCAAACATAAACTCGACTTCCACGAGCCGGAGCTCAGCTGCAGGTAGTGGCACCGGCGAGTCGGGTGCTTCCACTTTCCGGACGGGGAATAACCGGTGCGTATTTCTGAAATTCCGAACCGCCGTCTCCAGGTCGTGTCCCCCGCCGTACAGCTCTTTTGCATGAAGAATCGGTTCATCATCATGCGGAAATTTCTCGCCATTACCGCCGCATGCGGTGAGCATCAGCAGAAAAAAAGCGACAACAAGCGATTGGGGTACTATACGCATGCTGTTGGTTTGAGATGGAAGATAGATGTTTCTCGGCTTGTATAACACTGTAGAGTTTCGATTTGACTCCGGAGTTTCACACTTCGCGGAAGGTCTGTATCAACAAACAAATACCGTGTTTGATTTAATAACAACCGGGTTTTGTGGATATTGATTTTTGAAGAAAGACACCCTTTCAACTCAAGTTTTCTTAGATTCAGCAATAATCACAAGATTACCCAATTCATAACAAAATGCCCGACGATATCCGAAAAGGCGCACGCTCCCGGAAAGAAATTCCACCGGAAATTCTTGACCAACTAAACAAAGGGAAAATCGAATCTGCCAATCTTGTGGAGTGGCTGGCGGTTGATCAAAAGCTGCTGCTTGAAAATACGCTTTCCGGGCTTAACCGTACCGAATACCTCGATTCCGTATTCTCAGCCATTA
>PXDL01000156.1 GCA_003566395.1 Balneolia bacterium
CAGATGCCGGCAAATTAAGCTCAGAACCCCGATTCTTACAACCGAGGAGTTCGAGCGCCTCAAGAATCTGGATCATCCTTCCTTTACATTCAGTGAGCTGCCTATTCTTTTTGAAGCCGGTTCAGGCGGTAAAGGACTTGAAAAGAGCCTCAAAGCCCTTTTTGCCGGAGCCGATAAAGCCATTGAAAAAGGCATTAATATTCTCATCCTTTCAGACCGGAATTTTGATAAAACCCGTACCCCAATTCCCGCTCTTTTGGCGGTCTCGGGCCTTCATCACCATTTAATTCGTACAGGTAAACGCACGCAGGTAAGTATCGTTCTGGAATCGGGTGAGCCGCGGGAGACGCATCATTTCTGTACGCTTCTGGGCTACGGCGTGGATGCTGTGAACCCGTATATGGCGTATGAAAGCCTTTATGATATGATGAAAGAAGGCCTAATTTCCGATATTTCCTATGCCAATGCCGTAAAAGGCTACAACCAGGCCGTGGTAAAAGGCATCGTGAAGGTGATGGCCAAAATGGGTATATCCACCATCAAGTCGTACCGGGGGGCGCAGATTTTTGAAGCGCTCGGGGTGAGCAAGAAAGTGATAAAAAAATACTTCACCTGGACCGATTCACGGATTGAAGGCATCACCCTGGATACGATCGCCACCGAGGCGGACATGCGTCATCAAAAAGCATTTCCGAAAGTGCATGTAAACGGGTCTGTACTTGATGAAGGCGGTCAGTACAAATGGAGACGAAACGGGGAGTATCACATGTATAATCCCAAAACCGTCCATACGCTTCAGCTGGCCGTACGCAACGGCGATTACGGTTTATACAAGAATTATGCCCGCCTTTTGGACGAGCAGGAAGATCCTGCACCGACCCTCCGCCATCTGCTCGAATTTAAGTATGATGAAAATGACTCCATCCCCATAGAGGAAGTTGAGTCGGTAGAATCTATCTGCAAACGTTTCAAAACGGGGGCCATGTCGTATGGGTCCATAAGCGATGAAGTACATGAGGCCCTTGCCATTGCCATGAACCGTATAGGCGGAAAAAGCAATACGGGTGAAGGCGGCGAGAACCCCACACGCTTCACCCCTGATGAAAACGGCGATTCCCGTAACAGCGCCATTAAACAAGTGGCTTCCGGGCGGTTCGGCGTTACCAGCGAATACCTGACGCAGGCCAGGGAAATTCAGATCAAGATGGCGCAGGGAGCCAAGCCGGGTGAAGGAGGCGAATTGCCGGGCAGAAAAGTCTATCCCTGGATTGCCAACGTGCGGCTTTCCACGCCGGGCGTCGGACTCATTTCTCCCCCTCCGCATCACGACATTTATTCTATTGAGGATTTGGCCCAGCTCATTCATGATTTAAAAAACGCCAACAACAAGGCGAATATAAATGTGAAGCTGGTTTCCAAAGTAGGCGTCGGAACCATTGCCGCCGGGGTGGCTAAAGGAAAAGCCGATGTAATTTTGATCAGCGGTCACGACGGCGGTACCGGTGCATCGCCCCAAACCAGCATCAAACACGCCGGGCTACCGTGGGAAATCGGCCTTTCCGAGGTGCATCAAACCCTGGTACTCAATAACCTGAGAAGCCGGGTGATTCTGGAAGCTGACGGTCAGATCAAAACCGGCCGCGACATTGCACTTGCCGCGCTGCTTGGAGCCGAAGAATATGGGTTCGGAACCAGCGCGCTTATTACAATGGGATGTATTATGATGCGCGTCTGCCATCTCAACACCTGCCCGGTGGGCGTGGCTACCCAAAATCCTGATTTACGCGCCAAGTTTACCGGCGACCCCGCCTATCTGGTAAACTTTATGAAATTTGTAGCTCAGGATTTACGGGAACACATGGCCCGGCTCGGATTCTGGACCTTAGACGATATGATAGGCCGTACCGACAAATTGTATCAGAAAAAAACCGACCACTGGAAAGCTAAAAACCTCGACCTCTCACCCATTCTGCACCGTGTGAACGCGCCCTCCTATGTGGGCGTCAGAAACATGCACAAGCAGAGCCACGGGCTCGAAAACTCTATGGATATTCAGAGTCTTCTCGATATTTGCGAACCTGCGATTGAGAATAAAACGCCGGTTCGCGCGATGCTGCCCATTCGCAACATCAACCGGGTAACCGGTACTATCGTGGGAAGCGAGATTACCCGCAGGCATGGTTCGGAAGGTTTACCCGAAGACACCATCAGGCTTCGTTTTCAGGGTTCTGCCGGCCAAAGTTACGGCGCATTTGTTCCCAAAGGAATGACGCTCGAGCTCGAGGGCGATGCCAACGACTATTTCGGGAAAGGTCTGTCCGGTGGTAAACTCATTTTATACCCGGATGCCAGGGCGCGCTTCAAAGCCGAGGATAATATGATTGTCGGAAACGTTGCGCTGTACGGAGCCACCGGCGGCGAAGCCTATATCCGCGGAAAAGCCGGTGAGCGATTCTGCGTGCGAAACAGCGGCGTAAATGCGGTTGTGGAATCGGTAGGTGATCACGGCTGCGAGTATATGACGGGCGGGAAAGTAGTGGTGCTCGGAAAAACCGGCCGGAATTTTGCCGCAGGTATGTCGGGAGGCATGGCCTACGTGCTGGATGAACAAGAAAGATTCGCCGAAAACTGCAATAAGGAGATGGTTGATCTGGAGCAGTTGACCGACGAAGACGAAATCCGGGAGGTCCAGCAAATGATCCGGCGTCATGCCGACTATACCGACAGCAACCGGGCCTGGAAAATACTGGCAAAG
>PXDL01000043.1 GCA_003566395.1 Balneolia bacterium
GTGGCTTATCACGAATCGGGCCACGCTATTGTAGGCTGGTTCCTTGAGCACACCGATCCGGTTATGAAAGTCTCTATAGTACCAAGGGGACTCGCCGCGCTCGGATATACACTTCAAACGCCGACTGAAGACCGGTTTTTGATGACGCGTGAGGAGCTTATGGATCGCATTTGCGCGCTGCTTGGCGGTCGTGTAGCTGAAGAAATCCAGTTTGGCAGAATTTCGACCGGAGCCCAGAACGACCTGGAGCGCATCACCAATATGGCGCAGTCTATGGTTACGGTCTACGGAATGAGCGAGCGGGTGGGTAATATTTCCTATTATGATTCTCAGAATGAAGGAAGCGGCATGTTCGGCTTCAACAAAAAATACTCCGAGCGCACGGCTCAGATTATTGATGAAGAAGTGAAGCTGATTGTCGAAGAGTGCCACAAGCGCACCAAAAAACTTCTTCTTAAGCATCGCGCCAAACTCGATGAAATGGCTGAGACGCTGCTTGAAAAAGAAATTCTCGGTTCAGCGGATCTTGTTCGAATGCTCGGCGATCGTCCGATGGGTAATTACCCGATTTCCAAGGCCGACCTTGAAAAGAAGGTTAAAGAAGCCTCAACAAACGGAAGCGGAAAGAAAAGTAAGCCCAAAGCCGAAGAAAACGGCAGCAACGGAAAATCTGAGGATGTTCAAGAAAAAACTTCAAAAACCGCTGATAAAACCGAAGCCGGGCCATCGGAAAATGATGAGGAAAACATAAAAGCAGCCGAAGAGGAAGGCTCCTCAAAAGAGAAGCCCAAGCCTTTACGCAAAAAAACTTCGGCACGGACGAGTAAAAAATCCGGTGATGATTCCGGAGATAAACAGGAATAGTTTTAAAATTTCCGGCTTAGTCCGGCTTTACAAATACTAAGAAAAAGTTCAAACAGCTTATGAAATACGGGATTTTTATGATAGCGCTGTTGCTTACATTGTCGGCGTGCGGAAACGGTGACGAGCATCAGGAAATGTCGCCCGAGCAGGACCGCTCGGTTTACGACGTTTTTATGGATAATCTCCGCGAGCAGTGCGGCAACGCCTACGCGGGCGGGCTTACGCTTGAGCCGGAAGGCGACGAGATGCTTGAAGGCGATGAGCTGCTGGTAGTCCATTTCAGAGAGTGCAGCGATGATGTCATCAAAATGCCGTTTCATATTGAGCAGATGGACGGAGAGTGGGACCGCTCGCGCACCTGGATTTTCACGCGCACCGAAGATGGCATCGATCTCCGCCACGACCACCGCAAGCCGGACGGCTCCGAAGATGACTTCACCATGTATGGCGGACCTACGCATGGCGAGCCGGGCGAAAACCGCATGGAGTTTATCAGCTTTGAGCGGACCGAGGAGACCGGAATCTACAGAGGATGGCGCATCATCATAGAGCCGGGAGAGCGCTACGTGTACGGTACGCATCGCGGGGGAGAATGGTCTTGGCGCGTGGATTTCGATTTAACCGAACCCATAGATACGCCGCCGGCGCCCTGGGGCCACGAGTAGTTATTTCCTGAAATTCAGCGCTGCCCCGGCGCTTTAAAGCGATTGACCTTATCCGACCGCAGTTTACGGTGCTTGGTTGCTCTGCCGTTTACCCGCATACGCCACATCTTATAGCTTGATGGTTTCATCTCGGAGCGCATCAATTCTTTAACCTCTTTCTCGCCGATTCCGAACTGGAATTCTATGGCGTCGAAGGGTGTACGGTCTTCCCATGCCATTTCAATTATGCGGGATTTGTCTGATGCGGATAGCTGTGTCATGTTCTGAAATTATACCTGATAAATGGCACTAAAACAGGCTTTTGTCCCTGTTAGTTCCCCGCTGCTTAGCGGAACAAATGAGCTTTTCTTTCTGTTGAGGGGTGCACTTAATCATACCAAAACTTAACAGGAAAATTATGAAAGACCAGGTAGTTCTAATCGCGGGCGGATCAGGCGGAGTAGGCACAGCAACGGCCAAACTAATGGCCAAGGCAGGAGCTAAAATCGTGCTGGCCGCGCGCAACCGCGAGAAAGCGGAATCCACAGCAAAAGATATAAACGGAAGCGGAGGAGAGGCCTACGTAATCGATCTGGACGTGACAGATAAAGCATCGGTTGAGAAAATGACGGATGAGGTGATCGGAGAACTTGGAAAGGTTGACGTGCTCATAAATGCATTCGGAACCGGAATCATCAAACCAATGCCGGACATTGATCCGGATAAAGCCAAAGAGCTTTTTGATGTAAACATCTACGGCACATTTCTGGTAACGCAGTCGGTTTTCAAGCATATGGCCGAAGCAAAAAGCGGCCGTGTGGTGATGTTCCCCGGAATTTTAGGTAAAGCGGTAATGCGCGGCTCTTCGGTTTACTCAGCAAGCAAATACGCCGTAACCGGATTCACCAAAGCCCTGGTTGAGGAGCAAAAGCGCGCCGGAGTAAAATTCAGCCTGCTCTATCTCGGCGGCGTTGATACAGGTTTTTGGGATAATGACGAAATCGAAATGCGCGTGCAGCGCGACAAAATGCTGACGTCTGAGGAAGTAGCAAAAGCCGTCTATTACGCAGTAACCCAGCCCGGCAGCTCTGTGATGAATGAGATCGTGATTCAGCCCGAGAGCCATCAAATGGTGTGACAGCT
This sequence comes from Balneolia bacterium, assembly GCA_003566395.1. Taxonomy (GTDB): domain Bacteria; phylum Bacteroidota; class Rhodothermia; order Balneolales; family Cyclonatronaceae; genus Cyclonatronum. Next base: position 2,652 of record PXDL01000043.1, read on the forward strand.
TACGAAGCCTTCCTGCTTTGATAAGTCCCCGGTGTAATGCCGTATACAGACTTGAACATATTATTAAAGTGGGTCAGGCTTTTGTAACCCAAAGCATA